>NZ_JBFTER010000052.1:0-31582 GCF_047229345.1 Cellulomonas jepli
GCCCCGGCGCACGCGGCCCCGGCACCCGCGGCCCCGGCGGCTGCGCGGGCGGGCGGCGCGGCTGCGTACGGGCGACCGGCTGCACGTGGGCTCGACCGTGCTCGAGGTGCGCGGACCACGCCGTCGCCGGGACCGGGCGGTCTCCGCCGCGGACGGGGCGGGCGCGGGTCCCGGCGCCTGGCTCTGGCTCGGGCCGGCCGTCGGCTCCGCCGCGCTCGCCGTGAGCACCGGGAACCCGGTCCTGCTCGTCGGTGCGCTGCTCGGGCCGGTCATGATGCTCGCCCACGCCGGCCGTGCGCGGGCGCACCGGCGGCGCGCGCAGCAGCCGGGCGTGGCGCGCGGGCTCGTGGGTCGAGGGACGGGCGCAGGTCGACCCACGAGCGGGGTCCTGCCCGGGGACGCGGACGGCGCCCCCCTCGCACCCGCCGACCTGGCCGCGGCGACGGTCCTCGCCACGGTCCCCGGGGTGCCCGCGACCACCACGCCGACCGCCGACGGGGGCCTGCGCCGGCTCGGGCACGCCGCCGTGGGCGCGCAGGGGCTCACGCTCGCCGTGACCGGTCGGCGGGACCTCGCGCTGGGCGCTGCTCGTGCTCTCGCCCTGGGCCTCGTGGGACCCGCCGGCGGCGGCACGCTCGTGCTCCGGTGCGACGACGACCGTCGTGCGGCCTGGCGCTGGGCGCGGTGGCTCGCCGAGCCGCCGACGCCGTCGTCGGCGCACGGGCACGGGCACGGGCACGGGCACGGGCACGGGCACGGGCACGGGCACGGGCACGGGCACGGGCCGATGCTGCCCGGGCACGGGCCGATGCTTCCCGGGCTCGCCGCAGCGACACCAGGCGCCTCCCTGGTCGTCGTGGTCGACGGCCCTGCTGCCCTCGCGCGGACCCGCGCCGACCACGGTGGCCCCGGGACGGCGCTCGTCCTCGTGGCCGACGGCCCGGGGTCCGTCCCGGCATGGTGCGCGTCCGTCCTCGCGGTCGGGCCGGAGGGGTCGACGGTGCGGGTCGGCGGGAGCGGGCACCCTCTCCCGCTGCACGCCGTGACCGCGGCCCGGGCCGAGACGCTCGCCCGCCGGGTCGCCGGGGCCCGGGCCGGCGGTCCGCTCGCCGGGACCTCGTCCACGGGCGCGCCGACCACTGAGGACGCCGCCCCGGTCACCCCGCACGGCACCGCACCCCGGACGCCTGCGCGCTCCGGACGCGGCGAGGACCCGCTGCCCCGGTCGGTCGCGCTCGGAGAGCTCGACGGGGTCCCGCAGCCGGACGCGTCGGCCGTCGCGGCGCGCTGGGCCGGACCCGCCGCACCCGGGCTCCGCGCCGCGCTCGGGGTCGACCGCGCCGGTGCGGTGCACGTCGACCTCGTCGCCGACGGGCCGCACGCCCTCGTCGCCGGCACGACCGGCGCGGGCAAGTCCGGGCTGCTCCAGACCCTCGTCCTCGCGCTGGCGCTGACCCACCCCCCGGAGCGGCTCGCCGTCGCCCTCGTCGACTACAAGGGCGGCGCGAGCTTCGGCCCCGTCGCGCGGCTCCCCCACGTGGTCGGGCAGGTGACCGACCTCGACGGCGCCCTCGCCGAGCGGGCCCTCGCCGGGCTGCGCGCCGAGCTGCACCGACGCGAGCGGCTGCTCGCGGAGGCGGGTGTCGCGGACGTCGACGAGCTCGCGGCGGAGCACCGTGCGGGACGGACGTCCGTCCTGCCCCTGCCACGCCTGCTCGTGGTCGTCGACGAGTTCCGGGCGCTCGCCGACGAGGTGCCGACCTTCGTGCCGGGTCTGCTGCGGGTCGCCGCCCAGGGGCGCGCGCTCGGCATGCACCTCGTCCTGGCGACGCAGCGCCCGGCCGGCGCGGTCGGCCCGGACCTGCGCGCGAACATCGCGCTCCGGGTCGCCCTGCGCGTCGCGGACGGCGCCGAGTCGACCGACGTCCTCGGGGTGGCCGACGCCGCGGCGCTCCCCGTCGACCGGCCCGGGCGGGCCGTGCTGCGCCGCGGCAACCGCGCCCCCGAGCAGCTCCAGGTCGCCCTGCCGCACGGCCGGCAGCGGCGCGAGGGCGTGCGGCTCGCGGCGCCGTGGCTCTCCCCCTCGTCGGCGTGGGTCCCCGCGGGTCCCGACGTCGGGCGCGAGGACGACGGGCTCAGCCGGTACGTCGAGGCGGTCCGGGCCGCGGCTGAGGGGCGCCCGGCTCCCGCCTCGCCGTGGCTGCCGGCGCTGCCCGAGCGCGTCACCCGCAGGGCGCTGGGCCCCCGCGCGGCGGACGCCGACGCCCTTCCGGCGAGTGGCGACGTGCTGCTCGGGCTCGGCGACGTCCCCGCGGAGCAGCGACGCTCGCTCGTCACCTGGCGACCGGCCGACGGTCACCTGCTCGTGCGCGGCGGGCCCGGCTCCGGCCGGACGTCCGCGTTGCGCACGGTGGTGCACGGCGCGCTCGAGCTCGGCTGGGACGTGCACGCCGTGGGCTTCCCGCGCGGCGCGCTCCCCGCTCGCGCCGAGCTGCTGGGCACGGTGGTCGGCCCCGACGACCCGCGCAGGCTCGCCCGGCTCGTGCGGCTCCTCGCCGGGCGCCGCGCCGGGCCCCGCGCTGCCGAGGACGGGTCCGGTTCCCCGGGCCGGCCGCAGCTCCTCGTCGTCGACGCGCTCGAACCGGCGGTCGCGGCGCTCGACGGCATCGCCCGCGGCGCGGCCGCAGAGCTGTTCGTGGAGCTCCTGCGCGACGGCCGTGCACGAGGCGTCGCCGTCGCGGCAGCCTGCGGCTCGGGCAGCGGGCTCGCGTCGCTCGTCGGTCACTTCGGCAGCCGGCTCGTGCTCGGGCCGGCCGACCCCGTCACGGACGTGCTCGCCGGGGTCCCGACCGAGCTGGCCGGCGGCCGGCGACCTCCGGGGCGCGCCGTCCGCGTCGACAGCGGGGGTGCGGTGCTGTGCCAGGTCGCGGTCGCGGAGGACTCGCCCGACGCCTCCGACCGAACGGTGCCGCGCGACGCGCTGCGGCTGGCCCCGGTCCCGACGCAGCTCACGCTGCCCCAGCCGGAACACGGGGAGCTGCCGGCCGCCCCCGACCGGCACCCGGCCGCAGCGGTGCCCGTGGGCTGCGGCGGCGACTCGGCCGAGGTCCTCGCGCTCGACGTGCAGCGGGGCGCGCTCGTCGTCGGACCACCCGGCTCCGGTCGGACGACCGCGCTCGCCGTCGTCGCGTCCGCCCTGGTCCGCGCGGGACGCGACGTCGCGGTGCTCGCCGACGACGCCCCGCTCGCCGAGGTGCCGGGTGCGCGCTGGTCGGCGGGGAGCCGAGGGCTCGGTGACCTGCTCGGTCACCTCGAGGGCGGGACGGGCCCGGTCGACGTCGTGATCGACGACCTCGACGCGCTCGAGCAGTCGGCGCCCCACCTCGTCGAGCGCCTCGTCGGCTGGCTCGAGCGCGCGGGCGACGGCCGCCGCGCCGGGGCGCCGGTCCCGCCGGACGCCGTCACCCCGGGCTCGCGGCTCGTCGCGTCGAGCTCGACCGCGCGCGCAGCGACCGCCTACCGCGCTCCGCTCGCCGCGCTGCGCCACGGCCGCTCGGGCATCGTGCTGCAGCCGCACGAGCCCGGATCCGGCGAGGTGTTCGGGACGGCGGTCGAGTGGGCGCTCGACCCCGCGCACCCGCACCTGCCCGGCCGCGGCGTGCTGGTCGCCGGTCGCGACGCCGTGCCGCTCCAGGTCGCGCTGCCCGCGCCGGTCGGTCGCGGATAGCCCTGGCGCTCCGTCCCGCAGGCGCCGACCGGGCACCGGACCTCCCCCGCCCTGGCCCCGGCCCCGGGCCCGGCCAGCCCGGCCCGACCCGGCCGCGGGAGCGTCGGGCTCAGGCCCCCGGCGGCGGTGTGCGCGGCGCCGTCGTCGCCGCGACGACCGACGGCAGCAGGAGGCCGACGCCGACCACCAGCGCCACGACCACCACGCCGGCGGCCCAGGGGCTCGGCTCCGCGGAGAACCAGCCGACCGCCATGACGAGCAGCAGCAGCTGCCAGGTGAGGACGGGCGACCGGGCCCAGCGCCGGCCGTGGGCGAGCGCGCGTGCCGCGAGCACGAGCACCGCGGCGACCGCCAGGAGGAAGGCCGCGAGGAACGCCGTCGGGCCGGGGAGCTCCGCGCCGCGCGCCAGGTCGACCACGAACGCCGCCGCCAGCCCGGCGAGCGCAGCGGCCTCGACGAGCACCAGGAGGCAGACGACGACGAGGGCGCGAGGGCGGCGGGCGTGCATGTCCCGACCCTAGGCGAGCACGTCGGAGGCGCAGGTCACCGGCGGTTCGACCCCGGCGCCACGGCGCGTCGGGCCGGGGTGTCCGGGCACCCGCTGCGCCGGCCGAGGAGGTGCCGTGCGTCTTGCGTCTCGAGGCGGTTAGCGAACAGACGGCGGAACAGGGTACGGTGACGATCCTCGGCACAGGGCTCACACAGGTGTGATGAAGACCTCAGCGTTCACGCGGAGGAAACCGCCGCGTAACTCTTGTGCGTGCTCAGCCCAGGTGTGAGGCTGGTCAACAGCAGTTCACACCCCCACCCGAAGTGCAGGGCCCAGTTCCGCCGCATCCTCCCGCGGCCTGGTCGCGCCCTGCCCGCTGAGCCCGCCTCCCACGACTGGGAACGGGCTTGCCCTCTGCCGAGGAGATGTCATGGATTGGCGCCACCGCGCAGCGTGCCTGGACGAGGACCCGGAGCTCTTCTTCCCCATCGGGAACACCGGGCCTGCGCTGCTGCAGATCGACGAGGCGAAGGCCGTGTGCCGCCGCTGCGACGTCGTGGACACGTGCCTGAAGTGGGCGCTCGAGTCCGGTCAGGACGCGGGCGTCTGGGGCGGCCTCTCCGAGGACGAGCGCCGCGCCCTCAAGCGCCGCACCGCGCGCCAGCGTCGCGCGAGCTGACGCACCCCACCGCACGCACTCAGCCGTCGGCGCCTCCGGGCACCGGCGGCTGAGTCGCGTCCGGGGGTGCTGAGCCAGCCCGGCGAGCACGCCGAGCCGTCCCCGGGACCACGCGGTCGTCGCTACGGCGCCGGACCGCCGCTCCCGTCGCCGAATCTCCGCACCGGCGTCGGGCAGCCGCCCGCGCCGTCCAGCCGTCGCTCGCCCCGTCGAACAGCTGCTCCCGGGCGCGCCGAGCCGCCGCTATCAGTGCCGGATCGACCCGGTCTCGCGGTTGGGCGTCCGCAGCACGACGTCGAGCACGACCTCGGTGCCCCCGCCCTCGCGCGCGCCCCACGTGATGGACCCCCGGAGCTCGTTGGTGACGAGAGTCGAGACGATCTGCGTCCCGAGCCCGGTCCCGGCGCCGGCCTTCTCGGGGAGCCCGACGCCGTCGTCCGCGACCGTGATCCCGAGCGCGTCGCCCTCGCGGACCGCGGTGATCTCGACCGTGCCGCCGACACCGCTGGCGAGCCCGTGCTCGACCGCGTTGGTCACGAGCTCGGTCAGCACGAGGGCGAGCGCGGTGGCGTCCTCGGCGGGCACGAGCCCGAACACGCCCTGCACCACGGTCCGCACGTGGCCGCCGGCCGACGCCACGTCCGCGGCGAGGCGCAGGCTCCGCCCGACGAGGTCGTCGAACGGCACGGCCTCGTCGAGCGTCTGCGAGAGGGTCTCGTGGACGAGCGCGATCGTCGCGACGCGCCGCATCGCCTCGTCGAGCGCGTCCTTCGCCTCCGGGCTGCTCATCCGGCGGGACTGCAGCCGGAGCAGGGCCGCGACGGTCTGCAGGTTGTTCTTGACCCGGTGGTGGATCTCCCGGATGGTCGCGTCCTTGGTGATGAGCTCGCGCTCGCGGCGGCGCAGCTCCGAGACGTCCCGGCACAGCAGCACCGCACCGAGCCGCTGGCCGTGCTCGGTGAGCGGGACGGCCCGCAGCGAGAGCGCCACGCCCCGGGCCTCGATGTCGGTGCGCCACGGCGCGCGCCCCATCACGACGAGCGGCATGGACTCGTCGACGGTCGCCTTCTGCTCGATGAGGTCCGTCGTGACCTCCACGAGCGAGCGGCCGACGAGGTCGCCGAGCGCGCCGAGGCGGTGGAAGCAGCTGAGCGCGTTGGGGCTCGCGTACAGCACCTCACCCTCGGAGTTCAGCCGGATCAGCCCGTCGCCCACGCGGGGCGCTCCCCGGCGCGGGCCGGTGGGGGCGTTCGCCGCGGGGAACTCACCGCGCGAGATCATGCCCATGAGGTCGTCGGCGGCCTCGACGTAGTTGAGCTCGAGCCGGCTCGGCGTGCGCGCACCGCCGAGGTTCGTCTGCCGGGCGACGACGGCGATCGCGCGGCCCTGGCGCACGACGGGCACCGCCTCCTCGCGCACCGCGTAGGAGCCGAACCAGCGCGGCTCGCGCGAGCGCTGGGCCCGGACCTCCGTGAGCGACCTCTGCAGCTGCGGCCGCTGCCCCTCGGGCGGGCGCGAGCCGACGACGTCGTCGTAGTGCACGGTCGCGCCCGTGCTGGGGCGGCACTGCGCGATGGCGACGAAGTCCCCGTCGTCGGCGGGGAGCCAGAGCACGAGGTCGGCGAACGCGAGGTCGGAGATCACCTGCCAGTCGCCGACGAGCAGGTGGAGCCACTCGAGGTCGGCGGCGTCGAGGGAGGACGCGTGGCGCGTGGCGAGCTCGCTCAGGGTGGACACCGGACCAGCGTAGGCGCGCGTCCGGGCAGCGCGGCTCGCGCACGGCGCCGCGCCCGGCGGATAAACTCGCGGCACCAGCCCTGCAGGGAAGGACCCAGCGCCGTGCACCTCCATGTCCCGCTCGACCTCGCCGGCACGCCCGAGGCGGTCGCCGCGATGCTCGCCGACCCGGAGTACGTGCACGCGAAGGTGCGGGCCTCTGGGGCGCTGGACCAGCAGGTCGACGTCGTCGCCGGCGAGGGCGGTGCGTTCACGGTGACGACGCGCCGCTCGCTGCCGACCGACCAGATCCCGGCGAACGTGCGCGGCTTCGTCGGCTCGCGCCTCGACGTGCGTCAGGTCGAGGCGTGGGAGGGACCGGCTCCGGACGGGTCGCGCCGCGGGACCGTGGTCGTCGAGATCACGGGCGCTCCCGTCCGCCTCACGGGCACGTCATCGCTCACGCCGTCGGGCGACCGGACGACCCTCACGTACGAGGGCGAGGTCAAGGCCGCGATCCCCCTGTTCGCCGCCGCGGTCGAGCAGGCCGCGGGTGGCGCGATCCGGAGCGCGCTGGGCGCGGAGTCCGCCGTCGCGGCCCGCTGGCTCGAAGATCACGGATCGGGTGTCCAGCCGTAACAATTCGGTAACACCTAACGCGCCCATAGCGCCGTGACCTGCGGAAACACTGGTGTGGGATCGCTACCACGGAGATGTCCAGCCTCTCATCCTTGACACCTGACCAGGCTGAGGACAGAGTTCACCGCAGCGCGTGGGAACGCTCCCGCAGTTCCACGGGAACGTCCCCACGTGAGGGTCCACACGGCCCACGTGACCGGTCGTCCGCGCGCCCCCTGCGGCGGTGCGTCCGTCGCGTCCACGGGTACGGCGAGGACGCCGTCCGACTGACAAGGGAGTCACAGTGCGCAAGACCACACGCAAGATGTGGGCCGTCGCGGCCGGGGTGACGGGTGTTGCCCTCCTCGCCACCGCATGCGGCTCGGGCGACTCGGGGTCGACCGACGACGCCAGCGGTGACGAGAAGATCACGCTGACGGTCGCCACGTTCAACGAGTTCGGCTACGAGGACCTCATCGCCGAGTACGAGGCCGCGAACCCGAACATCACCGTCGAGCACAAGAAGGCCGCCACCTCGAACGAGGCGCGCGACAACCTCAACACGCGTCTCGCCGCAGGCTCCGGCCTGTCGGACATCGAGGCCATCGAGGTCGACTGGCTCCCCGAGCTCCTCCAGTACTCCGACAAGTTCGTCGACCTGACGTCGGACGAGGTCGAGGGCCGCTGGCTCGACTGGAAGGTCGCGCAGGCCACCGCCGAGGACGGCCGCCTCATCGGCTACGGCACCGACATCGGCCCCGAGGCCATCGCGTACCGCTCCGACCTGTTCGCCGCTGCCGGTCTCCCGACCGACCGCGAGGAGGTCGCCGCGCTGTTCGGTGGCGAGGACGCCACGTGGGACAAGTACTTCGAGGTCGGCGAGACGTTCAAGGCCGCCAGCCCGGACGTCGCGTTCTTCGACTCCAGCGCCGCCATCTTCCAGGGCATGGTCAACCAGATGGAGGCCGCCTTCGAGGACCCCGAGACCGGTGAGATCACCGCGCTCGAGAACCCCGAGGTCAAGGAGGCGTACGACGCCGTCCTCGAGGCCGGCGTCACGAAGAACCTCTCGTCGCACAAGTCGCAGTGGAGCGAGGACTGGACCGCGTCGTTCCAGAACAACGGCTTCGCGACGATGCTCGCGCCGGGCTGGATGCTCGGTGTCATCGAGGGCAACGCCGACGGCGTCGCCGGCTGGGACATCGCCAACGTCTTCCCCGGCGGCGGCGGCAACTGGGGCGGCTCGTTCCTGACCGTCCCGGCCCAGGGTGAGCACCCGGAGGAGGCCAAGGCTCTCGCTGCCTGGCTGACCGCCCCCGAGCAGCAGATCAAGGCGTTCAAGGCGAAGGGCACGTTCCCGAGCCAGACCGAGGCCCTCGAGAGCGAGGACCTGCTCTCCGTCACGAACGAGTTCTTCAACAACGCCCCCACCGGCCAGATCCTGTCCGAGCGGGCGCTCGCCGTGAACCCGGTCCCGCCGTTCAAGGGCCCGAACTACTTCGCGGTCAGCGACGCGATGTCGCAGGCGATCAACCGCGTGGACGTGGACCAGACGGACGACCCCGCGACCTCGTGGGCCAAGTTCGAAGAGGCTGTCAGCGCACTCGGCTGATACCACCAGGGCCGGGTCGGCGGACGCACCGCCGGCCCGGCCCTGTCCCACGCTCGACGACCTCACCCCGCCGAAGGACACCGATGGCCACCACCACCACGCCGACGCCGGCCCGCCGCACCAGCCGCGGCCCCGAACGGGCACCCCAGCGCGTCGGCTTCAGCCAGCAGCTCGGGCGCTGGGACGTCAAGCTCTCGCCCTACCTCTACATCTCCCCGTTCTTCATCCTGTTCGCCCTCGTCGGCCTCTTCCCCCTCGCCTACACCGCCGTCGTCTCCGTGCACGACTGGCACCTCATCGGCGGTCAGGGCGACTTCGTCGGCCTGAAGAACTACCAGGACGTCCTCGCCCAGCCGAACTTCTGGCGCGGCCTGCGGAACACGTTCAGCATCTTCCTGCTGTCGTCGGTGCCCCAGGTCTTCATCGCGATCGTCCTCGCCGCGTTCCTCGACGCGAACCTGCGCGCGCGCACGTTCTGGCGCATGGGCGTGCTGCTCCCCTACGTCGTCGCGCCGGTCGCGGTCAGCCTCATCTTCAGCAAGCTCTTCGCCGACCAGTCCGGTGTCGTGAACACGGTGCTCGGGACCTTCGGGGTCGAGCCGGTCAAGTGGCACGGCGACGTCCTGGCCAGCCACTTCGCGATCTCGACGATGGTCAACTTCCGCTGGACCGGCTACAACACGCTGATCTTCCTCGCAGCGATGCAGGCCGTCCCGCGCGACATCTACGAGGCCGCGATCCTCGACGGCGCCAGCCGCCTGCGGACGTTCTTCTCCGTGACGGTCCCGATGCTGCGCCCGACGATCATCTTCGTCGTCCTCACGTCGACCATCGGCGGGCTGCAGATCTTCGACGAGCCGCGCCTCTACGACCAGATCGGTCAGGGCGGCAACGACCGCCAGTGGATGACCGCGACGATGTACCTCTACGAGCTGGGCTGGGGCGCGCAGAAGAGCTTCGGCCGCGCCGCCGCCGTCGCGTGGATCCTGTTCCTGATCATCATCGTGGTCGGGATCATCAACTTCATGATCACCCGCCGGATCTCCTCGGAGTCCGCCCCGAAGAGCGGAAGGAAGAAGCGATGAGCGCTCCTTCGATCCCCGTCATCCGACAGACGGCCGGGGCGGGCGCCGCTCGCGCCGCGACCCGTCGCCGTCGGTCCCAGGGCGCCGGCTCGGACCGTCGACCGGGCTGGCTCACGTACACGGTCCTCGGGATCGTCATCCTGGCCTCCGCCGCGCCGCTGTACTACATGTTCCTGCTCGCGAGCTCGAACGCGGCCACGATCGCCCAGACGCCGATCCCCTCGCTCATCCCGCAGGGCGAGTTCTTCGACAACGTCAACCGGGTCCTGAACGCCGACATCCGGTTCTGGAAGGCCCTGACCAACAGCGTCATCGTCTCGACGCTCACGGCCGCCTCGGTCGTGGTGTTCTCGACGCTCGCCGGGTTCTCGTTCTCCAAGCTCCGCTTCCGCGGCCGCGGCCCGCTGCTCGTGTTCGTCATCGCGACGATGGCGGTCCCGACGCAGCTGGGCATCGTCCCGCTGTTCATCGTGATGTCGGAGCTCGGCTGGACCGGCAAGCTCGTCGCGGTCATCGTGCCCGGCATGGTCACGGCCTTCGGGGTGTTCTGGATGACCCAGTACCTCGAGAGCGCGCTGCCCTACGAGCTCATCGAGGCGGCACGCGTCGACGGGGCCTCGATGATCCGCACGTTCTGGCACGTCGCGATGCCGGCGGCCCGTCCGGCGGCGGCGATGCTCGCGCTGTTCACCTTCGTGGGCTCGTGGACGAACTTCTTCTGGCCGTTCATCGTGCTCGGCTCGACGAACCCGACCCTCCCGGTCGCCGTCCAGCTGCTCCAGTCCACGTACTTCAAGGACATGGCGCTGATCATGGCGGGCGTCACGCTCTCCGTGGTCCCGCTGGTCATCCTGTTCGTCTTCGCCGGCCGCCAGCTCGTCGCTGGCATCATGGCGGGCGCGGTCAAGGGTTGATCCCGCGCCGCGCGGGGGCGCCGACATCGCCCCCGCGCGGCTGACCGCACGCCGCGCAGCACGCTGCCACCGCAGCCTCACGAGGGGACGACGACCAATGGTGGTCGACAACACCACGTTCCGGAACGACGTCGGGCGCCCTCCTGCACCCACGCTCGAGCAGGTCGCCGAGAGGGCCGGGGTCTCCCGCTCCACCGCATCGCGCGCCATCAACGGCGGGCTCCGGGTCTCCCCCGAGGCGCAGGCGTCGGTCGAGGCCGCCGTCGCGGACCTCGGCTACACCCCGAACCGGGCCGCCCGCTCGCTCGTCACCAAGCGCACCGACTCGATCGCGCTCGTGGTCCCGGAGCCGGACGAGCGCATCCTCTCGGACCCGTTCTTCGCGGGGACCCTGAACGGCCTGAGCACCGCGCTCGCCGACTCCGAGCTCCAGCTCGTGCTCGTCATCGCGCGCCCGGGCGACAGCGCCCGCACCATCCGCTACCTGCGCAACGGCCACGTCGACGGCGCGATCGTCGTGTCCCACCACCGGGACGACGAGCTCGACCGGGCGCTGCAGCAGTCGCGTCTGCCGAACGTCTTCGTCGGCCGGCCGCTCTCCGACGAGGGCGACACCCAGTACGTCGACACCGACAACGTCGCCGGTGGCCGGATCGCGACGCAGCACCTCATCGACCTGGGGCGGCGCCGCATCGGCACCATCGCCGGTCCCCTCGACATGTCCGCGGGCATCGACCGGCTCGCCGGCTGGCGCGAGGCCGTGCGCGGCGCGGGGCTCCCCGAGAACGCCGTCGTGCACGGCGACTTCACGATCGCGTCAGGGGCGGCGAGCGCCCGGCGGCTGCTCGAGGCCCACCCCGACCTGGACGCGCTGTTCGTGGCGTCCGACCTCATGGCGGCCGGTGCCCTCGGGGTGCTCGCCGAGCTCGGGCGCGACGTGCCCGGCGACATCGCGGTCGTCGGCTACGACAACCTCGGGGTGTCGATGTCGACGAACCCGCCGCTCACGACCGTGATCCAGCCGGTCGTCGCGATGGCACGGGCCGCCGGCGTGCGGCTGCTCGACCAGCTCCAGGGCTCCGTCATCGGCGGCGAGCCGCTGATCTTCGCTCCGGAGCTCGTGATCCGCGCCTCGGCGTGAGCCTGCGCCTGTCGTTCGCGCTCGTCGGCGCGGGGGGCGCTCTCGGTGGGCTCGCACGCCACGCCCTGACCGCCGCGTACCCGGAGGCTCCGGGTGCCCTGCCGTGGACCACGTGGGCGATCAACGTGACCGGCTCGTTCCTGCTCGGGCTGCTCGTCGCGGGGGTCGTGGGACGGCGCCGAGCGCCGGCGTGGGTCCGCCCGGCGTTCGGCACCGGCGTGCTCGGCGGCTACACGACGTTCTCCGCGTACGCGCACGCCCTCGACGTCCTCGCGACCGACGGGCACGTGGGGACGGCCGCGGTGTACCTCGTCGTGTCCCTCGTCGGCGGGGTCGTCGCGGCCGCGGCCGGGGTGGCGCTGGGCGCCCGGCTCCCCGCCCGCACGGTGCAGCCGGCGGTCGGAGTCGACGGCGGCACGCCGTGAGCCTCTGGGTCGCGCTCGGGGTCGGTGTCGGCGCGGGCGTCGGCGCGCAGCTGCGGTACGCCGCCGAGCTCGTGCACGCGCGGGACCGGCGACGCCGCGGGCTCGGGCGGGCCACCTTCCCGTGGGCCACGCTCACGGTCAACGTGGTCGGTTCCGCCGTGCTCGGGGTCGTCGCGGCGCTCGTGCTGCGCGGCACGCTCGACGCGGGCTGGGGCACGGTCCTCGGCGCAGGGTTCGCGGGCGGGCTGACGACGTTCTCGACGTTCAGCCTCGACGTCGTCGAGCTGTGGCGGCAGCACCGGACGCTGCGCGCGGTGCTCGACGTCGCCGCGCACCTGCTGCTCGGGATCGTCGCGGCGGTCGCGGGGTTCCACCTGGTCGCGTGACGTGGGCGGGCTGCGACTCCGAGCTCAGCGTGCCGACCGCGCGGCCCCGGTCACGCCGTCCGGAAGGGGTCAGCCCGCCGCGTGCGCCTCGCTCCCGGGGACCGAGCCCGGCAGGTGGCCGAACCGGTGCAGCGTGCGGCTCACCGCCTGCTCCCGGACGACCGTGAGGAGCTCGCGGCGCGCGCTCGCGAGCACCGGGTGGTCGAGCACCGTGACGGTGCCGAGCCGCGTGCGCGCCGCCTCGCGCAGCCCGGGGGCGGCCCCGACGACACGGACGCGTCCGGTCACGCCGCCGTCGTGGACGCGTGCGGCGAACGACGCGTCGGACTCCCCGGCGACCCGGCTCACGGCGACCGGGACCCCGGCGCGACGGGCCGCCGCGAGCACGCGCGCGACGTCACGGTCCCGCGCTCCCGCGCCGACGCGCACCGTGAGGTGCTCGACGGGCCGGTAGCGCAGCAGGTTGGCCTCGACGGTCAGGCCGCTCGGGTCGTGCTCGACCGACAGCTCGTCGGCCCACCACCGCGCGTCGTCCTCCTTGGCCCACGCGAGCCACCCCGCGTCGTCCGACGGCACGTCCGGCGCGTCCGCCCAGTCGCCGAGCTGCGCGACGTAGTGCGGCCCGCCGGCCTTGGCGCCGGGTCCGACGACGGAGGCCTTCCAGCCGCCGAAGGGCTGGCGCTGCACGATCGCGCCGGTGATGTGGCGGTTGACGTACGCGTTGCCGACCTCGACCCGGTCGAGCCAGGTGGCGATCTCGTCCTCGTCGAGCGAGTGAAGCCCGCCGGTGAGCCCGAACGCGACGGCGTTCTGCACCTCGATCGCCTCGTCGAGCGTCGCGACCCGCAGGACCCCGAGCACGGGCCCGAAGACCTCGGTCGTGTGGAACGGGGACCCCGGCAGGACGCCGTGCTTGACGCCGGGCGTCCACAGCCGGCCCTCGTCGTCGAGCCGGCGGGGCTCCACGAGCCACCGCTCCCCCGGGTCGAGCGTCGTGAGCGCGTGCAGGAGCTTGCCGGACGCGGGCTCGGTGAGCGGTCCCACGGTCGTCGCGAGGTCGGTCGCGGGGCCCACGTGCAGCGACGTGACGGCGTCCGCGAGCTGGCGGCGCAGGCGGTCCGACGTCCCGGCCGACCCGACGAGGATCAGCAGCGACGCCGCGGAGCACTTCTGCCCGGCGTGCCCGAACGCGGAGCGCACGACGTCGGCGACCGCGAGGTCCACGTCGGCCGACGGAGTGACGACGACCGCGTTCTTCCCGGACGTCTCGGCGAGCACCTCGAGGTCGGGGCGCCACGAGGCGAACAGCTCCGCGGTCTCGATCGAGCCCGTGAGCAGCACGCGCGCGACCGACGGGTGCGTCACGAGGTGACGGCCGACCTCGCCCTCGGGCGAGAGCACGACCTGGAGCACGTCGCGCGGGACGTCGAGCTCGTCCATCGCCCGGTGCACCGCGGCCATCGCGACCTGCACGCAGCGGGGCGTCGGCGGCGCGGGCTTGACCAGCACGGGCGACCCGGCGGCGAGCGCCGCGAGCACCGAGCCGACGGGGATCGCGACCGGGAAGTTCCACGGCGGCGTCACGACGGTCACGCCGCGCGGGCGGAAGACCGCACCGGGCACGGTGCCGTCCGCGAGCTCCTCGGCGCGGTCCGCGTAGTAGCGCGCGAAGTCGACGGCCTCGCTGACCTCCGGGTCCGCCTCGGCGACCGTCTTGCCGGCCTCCTGCACCATCGTCGCGACGAGGTCGCCGCGGGCGTGCTCGAGGTGCAGGGCGGCGCGCCGCAGCACCCGCGCACGCGCGGCGGGGGCGGTCGTGGCCCAGCTCTCCCGGGCGGCCTCGGCGCGCGCGACGGCGTCGTCGACGTCCTGCACGGTCGTGATGCGGACGGCGTCGGGCGCGGGGACGTCCCGGACGAGGAGCTCGGCGGCCCAGGCGCGCGACTCGGCGACCGCGGGGTCGGTGTCGGGCGCGTTGTCGAACCGCGCGCCCGCCGCGGGCTCGGTGGGCTCCGGGCGCGGGCGGCGCTGCGGCGGCGTCGTCGGCTCCTGCGACGCGAGCACCGAGTCGCGGAACGCGCGGCGCTGCGCGTCGAGCGGGTCGGCGGCCGGGCCGCCGGGCGCGAACATCGCGTGCAGGAAGTTCTGCGGCGCGGCGTTCTCCTCGAGGCGGCGCACGAGGTAGGAGATCGCGACGTCGAAGTCCTCCCGGGCGACGACCGGCGTGTAGAGCAGCACGTCGCGGACCTCGTCCCGCACCGCCCGTGCCTGGGCGGGGGCCATGCCCTGCAGCATCTCGACGTCGAGCGCCTCGGTCACGCCGCGCTCCTGCGCGAGACGGTGCCCGAGCGCGACGTCGAACAGGTTGTGGCTCGCGAGCCCGATGCGCACGTGCCGCGTCCGCTCCTCGTGCAGCGCACGGTCGAGCAGCCGGACGTAGTTCGCGTCGACCTCGGGCTTGCTGCGGTACGGCGCCTGCTCCCAGCCGTGCAGCTCGGCCTCGACCTTCTCCATCGCGAGGTTGGCGCCCTTGACGAGGCGGACCTTGATCCGGGCACCTCCCGCGAGCGCGCGACGCCGGGCGATCTCGGTGAGCTCGTCGAGCGCGGCCACCGCGTCGGGCAGGTACGCCTGGAGGACGATGCCCCACTCGGCGTCGAGCAGCTCGGGCTCCATCACGAGCCGCTCGAAGACCTGCACCGTCAGCGCGAGGTCGCGGTACTCCTCCATGTCGAGGTTGAGGAAGGTCCCGTGGCTCGCGGCGGCGCGGTACAGCGGGCGCAGGCGGTCCACGACGCGGTCGCGGCTGCCCGCGGTGTCCCATGTGGACAGCTGGCTCGCGACCGCGGACACCTTGACCGACACGTAGTCGACGTCCGGTCGCTCGACGAGCGCACGGACCCGACGCAGGCGGCTCGCGGCCTCGTGCTCCCCGAGCACGGCCTCGCCGAGCAGGTTGAGGTTGAGCCGGAACCCGTCGGCGCGCGCCCGGGCGATGTGGGCGCCGAGCCCCGGCCCGGCGTCGGCGACGAGGTGCCCCACGAGCTGGCGCAGCCGGTACCGCGCCGCAGGGACCACGACCGACGGCAGCACCGGCGCGACGCGAGCACCGACCGCGAGCATCGCGCGGTCGACCGGCCCGAGGAACCCACCCGCGGCGGACGTGTACCGCGTCAGGCCGGCGAGCTCGCGCGCCGCGACGTGCACGTCGTCGGGCCGCGCGACCCGGTCCACGAACCGCACCGCGAGCTCCAGGCCCGCGGGGTCCGAGACGAGCGCCGCGAGCCGGCCGCTCGTACGGCGCTCCTGCTCGGTCTCGCCCTGCGTGCCCGCGAGCGCCCAGCGGTCCGCGAGCTCGAGCGCGTCGTCGACGAGGTCCTGCGGCGTGGCGTCCATCCCCTCATCGTGCGGCTGCGGGTGGCGCGGCGTCTTGTCGTGATCCGGCACCACGTCTGACGCGCCGCGCGGTTCGGGGCGGCAGGGGCCGTGACCTGCGGCTCCGCGCCCTGCCGGACCGCGACGGCTCCGAGCCCGTCGCCACCCCGTGCGACGGGGCGGGCGCCACGCTTGTAGCCTCCGGAGAGCCATGACCGCCGCACCGGACCGCCCCCGACCGACCGCCGCCCCGGCACCGGGCCCGACGCCGCGGAGCCGCCGCCTGCTCGACGCGCTGAGCCCCGCGATGCTCGCGCTCATGGACGAGCTGTCCGGGACGATGTTCTGCGCCAAGGACACCGACGGCCGCTACGCCGCGGTCAACCCGGTCTTCGTGGCCCGCACGAGCGAGCGCTCCCGCCGCGCGGTGCTGGGCCGGCGCGCCGAGGACCTGTTCATCCCGGAGCTCGCGCAGCACTACGCCGCGCAGGACGCGCACGTGCTGGGCACGGGACGGGCGCTGCGGCACCTGCTCGAGCTCGTGCGCCGCCCGGGCGGCGAGCCGGGCTGGTACGTCACGTCGAAGCTCCCGGTGCGTGACGGCGGCGAGGTCGTCGGGCTCGTGAGCATCTCGCAGGACCTCCGCACCGCCGACACCGGCGACGTCGCGGTCCGGTCGCTCTCGCGCGTCGTCGCGCTCGTCGAGGAGCGGCTCACGGAGCCCGTCGCGGTCGCGGACCTCGCCCGGGCCGCCGGCTGCTCGCCGTCGACCCTGGAGCGCCGCATGCGCCGGGTCTTCGGCCTCTCGCCGCAGCAGTTCGTGCTGCGCGCGCGCATCGACCACGCCGCCGGCCTGCTGACCACGACGGACGTCCCGCTCGCCGACGTCGCCGCACGCGCGGGGTTCTACGACCAGGCGGCGTTCACCCGGACGTTCGGGCGCCTCACCGGGGAGACGCCCGCGCAGTTCCGCCGCCGCTCGCCGTCGGCACCGCCGGGCGCGTGACCGCCCCACGTCGAGCAGCGGGGACGTCGTCGGGCACGCACCGTGACCCCGGCCCGGGCCCCGGCCGGCGCCGCGCACCCGGCGCTGCGGTCGACCCGCCGCGGACGCTGGCCCATCATGGACCGATGACGACGGCACACATGCCCACCCTCGCCCTGAAGGGCGCCGACATCCCGCTCCTCGGCCTCGGGACCTGGCAGTCCGAGGGGTCCGAGGCCGAGCTCGCGGTCGTCGCGGCGCTCGAGCTCGGCTACCGCCACATCGACACCGCGACCGGCTACGGCAACCAGGCGCAGGTCGGCCGGGCGCTCGCGACCCGCGGCAACGACCGCGACGACGTCTTCGTGACGACCAAGCTGCCGCCCGACCACGCGGGCCGGGAGCGCCAGACGCTCATGGAGTCGCTCGCCGAGCTCGGCACCGACCACCTCGACCTGTGGCTCGTGCACTGGCCCCCGAACGGCGAGGCGACCCCGTCCACGTGGGAGGCGTTCATCGCCGCGCGCGACGAGGGCCTGACCCGCGCGATCGGCGTGTCCAACTACTCGATCGCGCAGATCGACGAGCTCATCGCCGCGACCGGCGAGGCCCCCGCGATCAACCAGATCCCGTGGAGCCCGTCGGACTTCGACGCGGAGCTGCTGGCCGCCCACGCCGAGCGCGGGGTGCGCGTCGAGGGGTACAGCCCGTTCAAGCGCACGAGCCTCGAGGACCCGACGCTCGTCGCGATCGCCGAGGCGCACGGCGTCACCCCCGCGCAGGTCGTGCTGCGCTGGCACCTCGAGCACGAGGTCGTGGTGATCCCGAAGTCGACGAACCGGCAGCGGCTCGCGACGAACCTCGACGTGCTGGGCTTCAGCCTGACGCCGGACGAGGTCGCGCGCATCGACGGGCTCGGGGCGACCGCCGACCGATGATCCCGACCCTGGGCGGCCGACGGCGTCCGCTCGTGATCGCCCTGGGCGTGGTGGTCGTCGCGCTCCTCGTCGCGCTCGGCGTGACGCAGGTGCGTGCCGACCGTGCCGCGGCTGCGCGCGCCGACGAGGCTCGCGCGGTCGCGGCCGCCCAGGTGGCCGCGCAGGCCGCCCGGGAGAGCGCCGTGCGGGAGGCGGGCGCGGTGCACGCGGCCCGGCAGGGTCAGGCGCAGGCGCGGGAGCTCGCGGCGACGCTCGCCTCGGTCGCGCCGCGCGAGGCCGCCGCCCAGGCGGTGCTCGACGCGTCCGCGGGCAAGGTCGCCGACGACGCCGTCCGCGTCGCGCTCCAGTCGGCGCTCGACGGTCTGCGCGGTCAGGTGGCGGCCGCCGCGCAGGGCACGATGACGAGCGCGGTGCTCCTCGCTGCTGCGGACGCGGTCGACGCCGCGAGCGCGGCGGTCGCGGCGGCGCAGACCGAGTGGGAGGCGGCCACGGCGAAGGCTCCGGCTCGCACCGCCCCGACGGCGACGGCACGCCCGGCGGCCCCCGCGGCCCCCGCCGCCCCTGCGGAGGAGCCGGCACCGGCCACCGGCGGCCGACCGACCGACGCCGCGGGCAACGTCCTGTGGGTCACGTCCGTCCCGACGGCGGACGGCGACGGGTCGAACGGCAACATGCCGATGTCGGCGATGTGCCGGATCCCGTGGGGCACCGACCAGCTCGGCTACGCGCAGTACCTGCGCTGCGACGCCGCGGAGGCGCTCACGAGGCTCGAGGCGGCCTTCCGCGCGACCTTCGGCGAGTCGATCGCGATGGACCTCACCTACCGCTCGTACGCGGACCAGGTCGCGATGAAGCAGGCCCTCGGGCCGATCGCCGCGAGGCCGGGCACGTCGAGCCACGGCCTCGGCACGGCCCTCGACGTCCAGGAGTGGCCCGACGTGTACGGCTTCGGGACGCCCCGCTACGAGTGGCTCGTCGCGAACGGCCCGACGTACGGCTGGTACGCCCCTGCGCGCGTGCGCGCCGACGCCGCCTACCCCGAGTACTGGCACTTCGAGTACGGCCCCGGGCGCACGAGCTGACGGCGCGGACCCCCGGCGAACGCGCACGCCGGGTGGCATGGTGGGGCGTGGTGCGACGGACCCGTCGCGCCACGTCGCGACCCCTGCACCCAGGAGGCACCCGACCATGACGGACACCCACCCGTCGACGTCCACCGGCCAGGACTCCCCGGCGACCCCGGGCTCCCCCACGGCCGTCCCGAGCACCCCGACCGACGACGCGCCGGCCCGCACGCGGCCGCTCGAGACCGCCCGCGCGCAGCTCGCGAAGGCCGTCGACATCCTCGGCTACGACGACGGCCTGCACCAGATGCTCGCGACCCCGCGCCGCGAGATCACGGTCGCGATCCCGCTGCGGCGCGACGACGGCACGACCGAGCTGTTCTCCGGCTACCGCGTCCAGCACAACATCTCGCGCGGGCCCGGCAAGGGCGGCCTGCGGTACGCCGCGAGCGTCGACCCGGACGAGGTCCGTGCGCTCGCGATGCTGATGACCTGGAAGTGCGCGGTCGTCGAGCTGCCGTACGGGGGCGCCAAGGGTGGCGTGACGATCGACCCCCGGCGGTACTCGTCGGCCGAGCTCGAGCGCGTCACCCGGCGCTACACGAGCGAGATCATGCCGATGATCGGCCCGGAGCGGGACATCATGGCGCCCGACATCGGGACCGACGAGCGCACGATGGCGTGGGTCATGGACACGTACTCGGTCAACCGCGGGTACACGATCCCGGCGGTCACCACGGGCAAGCCGCTCGCGGTCGGCGGGTCGCTCGGGCGGGCGACCGCGACGTCGCGCGGGGTCGTGCACGCGGCACGCGCGGCGCTCGCCGAGGCCGGGGTCGGGATGGACGAGGTCACGGTCGCGATCCAGGGCTTCGGCAAGGTCGGCTCGCACGCGACCCGGTTCTTCGCCGAGGGCGGCGCGCGCGTCGTCGCGGTCAGCGACGAGTACGGCGGCGTGCACGACCCGAGCGGCCTGGACGTCCCGGCTCTCCTCGCGCACGTCGCGGCGACCGGCTCGGTCACCGGGTTCGAGGACGCCGAGCCGATCGACAACACCTCCCTCCTGGCCCTCGACGTCGACGTGCTCGTGCCCGCCGCCGTGGAGGGCGTGCTCGACGCCCGGACGGCCCCGTCGGTCAAGGCCCGCTGGGTCGTCGAGGCGGCCAACGGCCCGACGACGCAGCGCGGCGACGAGCTGCTCGCCGAGCGCGGCGTGATCGTCGTGCCCGACATCCTCGCGAACGCCGGCGGCGTCGTCGTGTCCTACTTCGAGTGGGTCCAGGCGAACCAGGCGTACTGGTGGACCGAGCGCGAGATCGAGGAGCGCCTCGAGGGCCGCATGGTCAGCGCGTACGAGGCCGTGGCGCGCACCGCGCGCGCCGAAGGTCTGTCGCTGCGGGACGCCGCGCTCACGATCGGCGTGCGCCGCGTCGCCGAGGCGCACCAGATCCGGGGGCTGTACCCCTGACGTGCGCCCGCGGGCGGCCGTGACGTGAGCCACGTCCGGGCCGCCCGCGGGAAGCGTCCGCGCCGTCCCCGTGTTGCCCCGAGGTGACCTCCTCGATCCCGCTCTCCGTCCTCGACCTGTCCCCCGTCGCCGCCGGCGCGTCCTCGCGCGACGCGCTGCTCGCGAGCACCGAGCTCGCCCGGCGCGCCGACGCTCTCGGGTTCGCCCGGTTCTGGGTCGCCGAGCACCACGCGATGCCGGCCGTCGCGTCGACGTCGCCCGCCGTGCTGCTCGCGCACCTCGCGGCGGCCACGGAGCGCATCCGGGTCGGCTCGGGCGGGGTCATGCTGCCCAACCACCCGGCGCTCGTCGTCGCCGAGCAGTTCGCGATGCTCGAGGCGCTGCACCCCGGGCGCATCGACCTGGGCATCGGCCGCGCGCCGGGCGCGGACCCGCGCACCGCGGCAGCGCTGCGCCGCACCGTCGAGGGCCTGGGTGCCGAGGACTTCCCCCTCGAGCTCGTCGACGTGCTCGCGCTCCTCGGCAGCGGCCCCGAGGGCCACCCGCCGTCCGCACGCGCCGCGCGGCTCACCGCGACGCCCGCGCCCACGTCGGCCCCCGAGGCGTGGCTGCTCGGGTCGAGCCTGTTCAGCGCGCAGCTCGCGGCCGAGCTCGGGCTGCCGTTCAGCTACGCGCACCACTTCTCGACCGGCCGGACCCACCAGGCCGCCGCGGCGTACCGCAGCACGTTCCGGCCGTCGTCGGTGCTCGCGCAGCCGCGCCTCATGGTGTCCGCGTCGGTGATCGTGGCCGACACCGAGGAGGAGGCCCGCTACCTCGCCGGACCGAGCCGTGTCATGGCCCTGAGCCTGCGCAGCCCCCGGCCGCTCGCGCCGATCGTGACGCCCGAGGACGCGCAGCGGATGCTCGCCGACCTCGACCCGGGCACCGCGGACCTCCTCGCGCAGCTGCCCGGGACGCAGATCGCGACGACGCCCGAGCGTGCCGTCGCCGAGCTCGCCGGCCTGGTCGCGCGCACGGGCGCCGACGAGCTGCTCCTCACGGCGACGACCCACGACGTGGCGACACGGATCGCGACGCTCGAGGCGATCGCGCCGCTGTGGGCCGAGGCGGACGTGCGGGCCGGGGAGCCGGCGGCTCGCTGACGCGCGGTCCGGGGGCCGGGCGCCCGGGAGACCTTCCGCGTCCGCGAGAGCGGGACGGCCCCCGCGCCGCAGCCCCGGGCTCGCCCAGGCCCGGCCCGGGCGTCCCGGGCACGCCTCAGCGCGGGACGCCGGGCTCCGGCTCGGCGGGCGGGTGCGGCGCGTCCGGGACGCGGGTGACGGGCACGAGCCGCGACTCGCGGCCCTGAGGGTCGGACAGCACCAGCACGACGCCCTCGACAGCGGCCGTGTCGCCGGCCCCGTCGTGCGCGGCGGCGGAGCCCGTGCCGGCCCCTGCCGCCGCGTGCTCCGCACGGACCCGGACGTCCCCGGCCAGCAGCGCGAGCACGGCCTCCTCGCGCTGCGTGTGCTCGGGCGTGCCGGCCATGCGCGTGCTCACGACCGTCCCGAAGCGCAGGACGCCGTCCTCGAGCCGGTACGTCGAGCGCAGGCGGTTGACCCCGCCCGTCCCGTACACCTGCCCGTCGGACTCGAAGGTGAGCGCCGGGCGCGAGCGCTCCGGGACGTCGCCGAGAGGCTCCCCCGCGACGTCGACGAACTGCCACGGCGCTGCGGTCAGGTGCACGGCTCCGGTCACGTGCCGATCATGGCACGCCGCCCCGGCGCCGTCAGGACCCTCGGCGCACCCGTCCGGCGCGCGGTCGGCTCACTCGCGCGGCTGGCGCTCCGCCCAGTCGGCGAGCAGCACGCGCGGGCCGGTGTAGAACGGCACCTCCTCGCGCACGTGCCGGCGGGCCTGCGTCGCACGGAGCTCGCGCATCAGGTCGACGATCCGGTGCAGCTCGTCGGCCTCGAACGCGAGGATCCACTCGTAGTCCCCGAGCGCGAACGCGGCGAGGGTGTTGGCGCGCACGTCGGCGTAGTCCTTGGCCGCGCGCCCGTGCTCGATCAGCATCTCGCGGCGCTCGTCGTCGGGCAGCACGTACCACTCGTACGAGCGCACGAACGGGTACACGCACAGGTAGTCGCGCGGGTCCTCGCCCGCGAGGAAGGCCGGCACGTGCCCGCGGTTGAACTCGGCGGGCCGGTGCAGCGCGACGACCGACCACACGGGCAGCAGGTGGCGGCCGAGCGCGCTCGCACGGAAGCGCTGGTAGGCGCCCTGCACGGCCTCTACGGAGTCGCCGTGCCACCAGACCATGAGGTCGGCGTCGGCGCGCAGGCCGGCGACGTCGTACCAGCCGCGCACCACGAGGTCACCGATCGCGGGGGTCGGGCCCTCGCCGCGGACGGCCGCCTCGGCCTCGGCGACGAGGAGCGTGCGCTCGTCGTGGTCCTCGGGCAGGGGCTGCTCGAGCGCGAAGACGGAGAACATCGCGTACCGGATCGCCCCGTTGACGGCCTCGGCGACCTCGGGGGCGTGCCCGCCCTCGTGGTGCCCGTGCCCGTGCCCGTGCGCCGCGCGCGGCTCAGGGTCCGGCGTGCCGGCGGCCGGTGTCGTGGGTCCTGCGCTCATCGCTGCTCTCCTGCGGTCTGCGGGGTGGTCGTGCCGTCGACGGGGTCCGACCCGCACGCCGCGGGCACCCCGTTGTCCTCGCCGGCGCGCAGTCGGCAGCACCCCGGCCGGCACACGTCGGGCCACGGGTCGAGCCCGCCGACCACGAGACGCTCGACGTCCTCGCCGCGCTCCGCGGCCGCGCGCTCGACGACGAGGTCCACGAGCCCCTCCACGAACGCGGCGCGCACCCCGACCGTGTCCGCGCGCACGGCCGTGACGCCGAGCTCGCCGGCCGTCTCGAGCGCCTCGGTGTCGAGGTCGAACGCGACCTCCATGTGGTCGGAGATGAACCCGATCGGCGAGAGCACGACCGCGCGCATGCCCTGCGCGGCACGCTCGGTGAGCAGGTCGTTCACGTCCGGCTCGAGCCAGGGCTGGCTCGGCGGGCCGGAGCGGGAGCAGAACGCGAGCGTCCAGTCCACGTCGTGGCCGAGCCGCTGCCCGACCTCGGCCGCCACGACGGCGCCGACGTCGAGGTGCTGCGTCCGGTAGCTGGGACGCTGGGCGCCGGACGCCTCCTCCATCGTGTCCGGGATGGAGTGCGTGACGAAGACGAGCGGCGCGGTCGCGGCCATCTCGGCGGTCGTCGCGCCGGTCTGCTCCGCGAGCGTGGTGTACGCCTCGACGACGGCGTCGGCGTTGGCCCGCACGAAGCCCGGGGTGTGGAAGTAGTGACGGAGCTTGTCGACCACGAGGCCCGCGCTGCCGTCGTCCCCCGTCGGTGTCGTGGCCCCCAGGCCGCGCAGCGTCGTCGCGAGGTTCTCGCGGTACTGGCGGCAGCCGGAGTACGAGCCGTACGCGCTCGTGACGATCGCGAGCACCCGCGTCGACCCGCCGTCGCGCAGCTTCGTCAGGCCCTCGTCGGTGTACGGCTCCCAGTTGCGGTTGCCCCACGCGACCGGGACGTCGATGCCCCGGCGCGCGAGCTCGTCCCGGAGCGCGGCGAGCAGCGCGAGGTTCTGCTCGTTGATCGGGCTGCGTCCCCCGAAGTGCGCGTAGTGCTCGCCGACCTCGGCGAGGCGCGCGTCGGGGATGTTCTTCCCGCGCGTGACGTTGCGCAGGAACGGCAGGACGTCGTCGGGTCCGTTCGGGCCGCCGAAGGAGAACAGCAGCAGGCCGTCGTACGGCGCGAGCGAGGTGGGGTTCAGGGTCGAGGAAGCCACCAGAGGATCATCCCACCGCCCGGCGGAGCGGCCCGGTGACGGCGGGCCGGCCCGCGGTGACGTTGTCGCGACGGGCTGTCAGATCCGCGTTTCCACCCGGTCGCCGGGATGCACACGGGCCTGCGACCTCCTACCGTGCTGGAGGGGATCCCGGGACGTGGGGCGCGTTCCGGGGCGTACGCACCAGGCAGCAGCGCACACCGGACGAGGGAGCAAGCCGCGTGGACCCGACCCGCCTCGACGCGCTCGTGGGCCATGCCCTGGGCCGTCGCTACCGCATCGACGGCACGCTCGGCCACGGCGGCATGGGCACCGTCTTCGCCGCGACCGACGTGCGCCTGCGCCGCCCCGTCGCGCTCAAGGTCTTCTCGCTCGAGGGTGTCCCCGCACGGGACATCGGCCGGTACGCGGGCGAGGCCCGGGTGCTCGCGAGCCTCTCCCACCCCGGCCTCGTGGCGTTGCTCGACGTGGGCGCCGACCAGGGCCCGGAGGGCGAGCCGCTCGCGTACCTGGTCATGGAGCTCGTCGACGGCGTGACGCTGCGCGAGCGGCTGGACGCCGGCCCGATCGACCCGGTCGAGGTCGCGGACATCGGCCGCCAGCTCGCGGAGGCGCTCGGGCACGCGCACGCGGCCGGGGTGGTGCACCGCGACCTCAAGCCCGCGAACATCCTGCTCGCGCACGAGCCGGTGCTGTCCGGCGACGCCGAGGCACCGGCGACGGCCACGAAGCTCGCCGACTTCGGGATCGCGCAGGCGCTGGGCGGCCCCACGTCCGGGGACACCTCCGCGGGCCGCACGCTCGGGACGGCGAGCTACCTCAGCCCGGAGCAGGCGCTCGGGCGCCCGCTCGGCGCCACGTCGGACGTCTACTCGCTCGGGCTCGTGCTGCTCGAGTGCCTCACCGGCGAGCGCGCGTACCCGGGCGAGGCGCTGTCGAGCTCGCTCGCGCGCCTGCTCGAGTCCCCCGAGGTGCCCGACTCGCTCGGCCCGACGTGGTGCTCGCTCCTGCAGGAGATGACCGCGAGCGACCCGACGATGCGGCCCAGCACGACGGAGGTCGCCGAGCGCCTGCGCCGCCTGCGGCGCCCCGCGCTGTGGGACCGCGTCGCGGCGCGGCTCGGCTGAGCGCTCAGGCCACCGGGAGCGCGTGGGCCGCGAGCTCGGCCGCGATCTGCTGACCCCAGCGGCGGACCGCGTCGAGGTCGCGGTGGTCGCCCTCCCGGGCGCGCGCTCCGGCGATGATGGTGCGCTCGGTGAACGACAGCACGCTGCGGTCGAGCCGGCCCGCGAAGCTGCGGTGCGCCACGGCGCCGACGTCCTCGCGCAGGCGGGCGACCTCGTGCGGGGAGTTCGCGGAGGCGGCGGGCTGCGTGGCGAGGCCCGACGAGAAGAGCCAGACGGGCCGCTCGCGCAGCTGGTCGCGCAGCCGCACCGCGAGGTCCCGGGCCTCGGGGATCCAGTGCGCGGTGTACACGGCGGAGCCGAGGACCACGGCGTCGTACCCCTCGAGGCTCGCGACCTCCGCCGGGGAGCGCTCGTCGACCTCGTGCCCCGCCTCGACGAGCGCTCGTGCCAGGACGGCGCCGATCTCCTGCGTCGCGCCGTGCCGGGATGCCGCTGTGACCAGGATCTTCACTGCTCTCACCTCTGTCTGCCGCCGGTTCCGGTGCGCGTGCGTGCGTCGGGGCGCTCGGCGGTCGTCCGCGCGATCCGGGAGGACCGTGCGCCGCTCGTCGCCCTGCACCCCATCGTGCGCGCGCACCCCCGCCGCGTCGTGGGTCGGAGGTCCCCCGGGACCTGTGACCCACGACCGGTCGCCGGACCACCGTTTCGTCCCGAACGTCCGAGGAGGCATGCTGGGTTCGGCCGTACGGCGTCGATCGGCGCCGGGGCGGCCCTCTCGTGCGCACACCGGCCTCGGGAGCCCTCGACCTGGAGCCGTCACGTGCGCCGTCGCCCCGTCCTCGCGAGCACCGTCCTCGCTGCCGCCCTCGTCCTCGCCGGGTGCGGCGCGAGCGAGCCCGAGAGCTCGCTGCCGACCGTGAGCGGTGAGTTCGGCGACAAGCCCGAGATCACCTTCCCCGACGCCGAGCCGCCCGCCGAGCTCACGACCGACGTCCTCTCCGAGGGCGACGGACCGGAGGTCGCCAAGACCGACCTCATCGTCGCCGACTACCTGGGCCAGGTCTGGGGCGGCGAGGTGTTCGACAACTCCTACGACGCCAAGGGCGAGGCCGAGCCCACGCCGCTCACCATCCCCCTGAGCCAGCTCGTCCCGGGCTGGGCCAACGGCCTCGAGGGCGTCAAGGTGGGCAGCCGCGTGCTGCTCTCGCTGCCGCCCGAGGAGGGCTACGGCGAGGAGGGCAACGAGCAGGCGGGCATCGAGGGCACCGACACCATCGTCTTCGTGGTCGACGTGCTGAACAGCTACGGCGCCGACTCGAGCGCCCAGGCGGACGCCGAGCCGGACGCCGCCGCTGCCGCCTCGGTCGCGCCGCAGGTCACGGGCGAGCTCGGCAGCGAGGCGACCGTGACCGTGCCGGCCGGGTCCGCCGAGCCGACCGAGGTCGTCACGACGGTGCTCGCCGAGGGCACGGGCGAGCCCGTCGCCGAGGGTCAGCTCATCGCCCAGTACTCGGGCGTCGACTGGGCGGGCTCGAGCATCGGCAGCTCGTGGCAGGACGGGACGCCGCAGGCGTTCCCCGTCTCCCCGGACGAGCCGACGTTCGCCGGCCTGGTCGGGGTGCCCCTCGGCAGCCGGGTCCTGCTGCAGATCCCGTCGGCCGAGGCCAGCCCGGCCATCGCGGTCGTGATCGACCTGGTCGACCAGTCGTAGCACGCACGCAGCTCGCGCGAGGGCCCGGTACGCCACGGCGTGCCGGGCCCTCGTGCGTCCGGCGCGGGGCCCGAGGTCCGTGCGCTCCCTTCCCGGACCCACCGGGACCCGCCGCGACCCGCCCGCCCGCGGCACGACGGCCGTACGCTGGGCCGATGGAGACGCCGGCGCCGCGCACCACCTACGTCCTGGTCGACGGGGAGAACATCGACGCCACCCTCGGCTCGTCGATCCTCAGCGGTCGCCCGACCCCCGAGCAGCGTCCGCGCTGGGAGCGGGTGCTCGACTTCGCGCAGCGCGCGTGGGGCGGCAACGCGAAGGGGCTGTTCTTCCTCAACGCGTCGAACGGCACCATGCCGATGTCCTTCGTGCAGGCCCTCGTCGCGATCGGGTTCCAGCCGATCCCCCTCGCCGGCGAGAGCTACGAGAAGGTCGTCGACATCGGCATCAAGCGCACGCTGACGGCGCTCGCCGACCGGCCCGGTGACGTGCTCCTCGCGAGCCACGACGGCGACTTCACCCCCGAGATCGAGGCCCTGCTCGGCACCGACCGCCACGTCGGCCTGCTCGCGTTCCGCGAGTTCACGAGCTCGGCGCTCGCGCAGCTCGCCGACCGCGGGCTCGAGGTGTTCGACCTCGAGACGGACGTCAAGGCGTTCAACGTCCAGCTCCCGCGCCTGCGGATCATCCCGCTCGACGAGTTCGACCCGCTGCGCTACCTCTGACGCCGGGACCCGCGGACGCCGCCCCGCCAGGGCGTCGTCCGCGGCGCACCCCGGCCGGCGGTCACCGGCCCGGTCAGTCCGCGAAGACGCCCGCGAGGAACTCGCTCATGCGCTCCTCGACCATCGGCCCGGAGCCGGTCGCGAGGATCGCGAGCCCGTGCGCACCGCCCGGGACCTCGAGGTAGGTCGTGGGGTCCTCGGACCGCGCGACCCTGCGGGCCGCGGTCGCGTTGTCCGCCGCGCTGCCGATCACGAGGAGCGGGCCCGTGTACGCCGAGTCGGCGGAGGCGGCCGAGCCCGCGTCGGACACCGCGGCCGGGCTCAGCGCGAGCACGCCCGCGGGCGGCGGGTCGAGGTCGTCGGCGAGCGCCGTGGACATCGCAGCGCCGACCGAGGACCCGACGAGCGCGTAGGCGGTGACGCCCTCGTCGACCAGCACCTCGACCGCGCTGCGGAGCGAGGCCGCGGCGTCGCGGGACCACGCGAACGACGCCACGGTGTAGCCCTGCGCCGCGTACGCCTCGAGCGTCGGTGCCCACTCGCAGTACGTGTCGCCCGACTGCGGGGCGAAGACCAGGCCGTCCGCGCCCTCGCCGAGGGTCACGACGACGACGGGCTCGTCCTCCGGGCCGGTGGCGACGGCGCGTGCGTCGGAGGGCACGCAGTCGGGGGTGTCGATCTCGCGCGGGCCGGTGGGCGCGGCGTCGGCCGTGGGCTCCGCCTCGGGGCCGCCGTCGCCTCCCCCGCACGCTCCCAGGAGGGCCGCGAGCGGCAGCACGACGAGCGCGGCGACGTGGCGGGCCGTCCGGGACAGGGGCATGCGGCCGTTCTAGGGCCCGACGGCCGTCCGGTCAACGGTGCACGCGTCTCCCGGCGGCCGTCCTGACCGAAGGGGCAGAGGCACGGTCCCTGTGCGCGGAGGCGGAGACGTCCGGGCCGCCTCAGTGCGCGGCCGGAACCTCGAGCCGCGCGCACGCCGCCGCGTACCGGTCGAGCGCAATCGCGGCGAGCCGGTCGTCGGGCGCGAGCGGCGGGCTGACGACGTCGCCGCCGGCCTCGAGCACCCGGTCGTGGAAGAAGCCCGGCGCGAGCAGGTACGCGGCGACGACCACGCGCGGGGCCCCGGTGGCCCGCGCCGTAGCGACGGCCTCCGGGACGCGGGGCGTCGCGCCCGCGCCGTAGCCGATGTGCACGTCGCGACCGAGCCGTCCCGCGAGCCCCGAGCCGATCGCCTCGACGGCCACCGCGGCCGCGGGGTCGGTCGAGCCGGCCGCGGCCAGCACGACGGCGTCGTCCTCGCGCAGCCCCGCCTCCGCGAGCCGGTCCGCGAGGAGGTCGACCAGGCGCGGGTCCGGGCCGAGCGGTGCCGCGGCGGCGGCCGGGTGCCCCTCGACGGACTGCGCGATGTCGACGCGCACGTGGAAGCCCACCGAGAGCAGCAGCGGCACGACCACGGCGGTGGAGCCGTCGGGCTCGACCGCGCCCGCGACCACGTCGGGGACCTCGGGCTGCTGCACGTCGACGAACGCCTCACGCACGTCGAGGTCGGGGCGCTGCCGCCGGATCGCGTCGAGGATCGAGCGGATCGCGGCCCGGCCGGCCACGCTGTCGGTGCCGTGCGAGCACCCCACGAGCACCGGCGGCGGCGTGTGCGTCATCGTCATCCCTCGCTCACGAGCTCGAGCCGGTAGCCGCGCTTGACCACCGTGCGGATCAGGGCCTTGCTGCCGGTCGCCTCCCGGAGCCGCGCGACGGCGACCTCGGCGGCGTGCGGGTCCTGCGAGTCACCCGGCAGCACGGAGAGCAGGTCGGAGCGCGGGACGACGGCCCCGCGCGCCGCGGCGAGCAGCCGCAGCACCTCGAGGCCCGACGGCGAGAGCGGCAGCACCCGGCCGTCGAGCACCGCGGCGCCGCGGTGCACCTGGAGCGGGCCCGCGACGGTGTCGAGCGTCTGCAGCCCGCCGTAGTGCGCGACGAGCGTGCGCACGAGCGACCCGAGCCGCCCGCGGTCCGGGACGATCGGGGTGATCCCGCGCTCGACGAGCGGCTTCGCCGTCACAGGGCCGACCGCCGCGGTGACGACCTGCCCGCGCCCGGCGAGCCGCACGAGCGTCGGCAGGACACCGGCCTCCTCCGCCGCGGCGAGCCACGCGGCCGCGCCCGGCGCCGACGTGAACACGACCGCGTCGATCTCCCCGGCGGCGACCGCCCGCACGGACGCCGCGAGCGCCTCGGGGTCGGGCGGCGGCCCCCAGCGGTAGACGACGAGGCTGCGGACCTGCGCGCCCGCGACCTCGAACGCGCGGTCGAGCCCGTCAGCCCCCGCACCGTGGTGCTGCACGGCGACCTTGAGCCCGGCGACGCCCTCGTCGAGCAGCACCTGGGCGATCTCGGCGCTCGTCTCGGACTCGGCGACCCAGTCGGCCTGGAGCCCCGCGGCCTGGATGGCGCCGCGCGCCTTGGGCCCGCGCGCGACGATGCGGGCGTTCCGGAGCACGGCGGTGAGCTGGTCGGCGATGCCGACGGCGTCGGCCGCCTCGATCCAGCCGCGGAAGCCGATGCCGGTCGTGACGACGACGACGTCGGGCGGGTCGGCGATGAGCGCACGCGTGCCCGCGACGAGCGCGGCGTCGTCCTGGTTGGGGACCATGCTGAGCGCCGGGGCGTGCCGGATCGCCGCGCCGCGGCGCGCGAGGGCCGCGCCGAGCTCGGCCGACCGGCGGTCCGCGGTCACGAGCACGACGACCCCGGCCATGGTCTGGTCGATGTGGTCGCTCACGAGGTCATTGTGTCCTGGCCGGATGTCGGTCGTGTGTCGGGCCCGTCGTCCGGCGGCGGCGGGGGCACGAGGAGGCCGTCGGCGGCGACCGCGCCGACGACGATGACGGCGGGTGCACGCACGCCGGCCTCGCGGGCTGCGGCGACGATCCCGTCGAGCGGGGCCCGGGTCACGCGCTGGGCGTCGAGCGTGCCGCTCTCGATGATCGCGACCGGCGTCGCCGGGTCGGTGCCGGCGCCGAGCGCGGTCGCGACGAGCTCGCCGAGCACGCTCACGCCCATGAGCACCACGAGGGTCAGCGACGCGTCGCACAGCCCGGCGAGCGCGGCGCGCGAGAGCCCGTCGTGCCCGTTGACGACCTGCACCGAGCCCACCGTGCCGCGGTGCGTGAGCGGGATGCCGGCCGCGGCCGGCACGGCGAACGCGCTGCTCACGCCGGGGACGACGGTCACGGGCACCCCCGCCTCGCGGCACGCGAGCACCTCCTCGCCGCCGCGCCCGTAGACGAACGGGTCGCCGCCCTTGAGGCGGACGACGAGCTCGCCGCGCTGGGCCCGCTCGACGAGGATCCGGTTGATCTCGTGCTGCGGGACGGCGTGGTTGCCGGGGGTCTTGCCGACGTCGATGACCTCGACGTCCGCGGGCAGCTCGTCGAGCACGGCGGTCGGCCCGAGGCGGTCGGTCACGACGACGTCCGCCTCGGCGAGCGCCTGGCGCGCCCGGTTCGGCACGCACCTGCCCGAGCGGCTCACCGAGGAGCTCGCGACGCTGCGCGCGCGGCTCGGCACGGTCT
>NZ_JBFTER010000053.1:0-30893 GCF_047229345.1 Cellulomonas jepli
GCGCCCGCCGGCACGCACGCCGCGGTGGACGACCCCGCGTCCGCCGGCACCCCGGCCGGCACGGACGCCGCTGCGTCCGCCGAGGGCTGGGGCGACGGGCTCCCGCTCTGGCACCACCTCGAGGCGCTCGCGGACAGCCCGGAGACCGCGCTCGTCGAGCTGGCCCCGACGTCCGGCACGTCCCCGCGCGTCGTGCCGTGGCGGCTGCTCGCGCGCCGCGTCCGGGAGATCGCGGCCGGGCTCGCCGCGCTCGGCGTGCGCCCCGGGGACCGTGTCTCGCTCGTCGTGCCGCCCGGCGCCGATCTCACGGCCGTGCTCTACGCGTGCCTGCGCCTCGGGGCGGTCGTCGTCGTCGCGGACGCGGGGCTCGGGGTGCGCGGGCTGACCCGGGCCGTGCGCGGCGCCCGGCCGGACGTCGTCGTCGGCGCGGTCCCCGGGCTGTCCGCGGCGAAGGCGCTCGGCTGGCCGGGCCGCCGGATCTCCGTCGCCCCGCTGCCGCCGGCGCTCGCGCGCACCCTCGGCGTCCGGCACTCGCTCGTGGACGTCGCCGAGCTCGGCGCCTCGCAGCCGCCGCCGCCCGCACCCGGACCCGACGACACGGCGGCGGTGCTCTTCACCTCCGGGTCGACCGGGCCCGCGAAGGGTGTCGTCTACACCCACGCCCAGCTCGCCGCCGCGTGCACGGCGCTCGCCACGCAGTACGACCTCGGGCCCGGCACGGGGCTCGTCGCCGGCTTCGCACCGTTCGCGCTGCTCGCGCCGGGCCTCGGCGCCCGCACCGCGATCCCCGCGATGGACGTGACGTCGCCGCGGACCCTCACGGCGTCGGCCGTCGCCGACGCGGCCGCCGCGGTCGACGCGACGGTGCTGTTCCTGTCCCCCGCGGCGCTCGCCAACGTGGTCGCGACGGCCGACGGGCTGTCCGCCGGCCAGCGCGCGGGTCTCGGGTCGGTGCGCACCTTCCTGTCCGCGGGCGCCCCCGTGCCGGTCGACCTGCTCGCGCGGGCGGCCGAGCTCCTGCCGCACGCGACCCCGCACACCCCGTACGGCATGACGGAGTGCCTGGTGGTCACGGACATCACGCTCGACGGGATCCGGGACGCGGCCGCGACCCCGCGCACGGCGTCGGACCCGGGCGGCGTGTGCGTCGGGCGTCCCGCGGCCGCAGCGCTGGTCCGCATCGCGGCGCTCGACGCAGCAGGGCAGGCGACGGGCACGCCCTCCACCGAGCCGGACGTCACCGGGGAGGTCGTGGTCTCCGCGCCGCACCTCAAGCAGGGCTACGACCGGCTCCACCTCACGGACCAGGCGAGCGTCCGCGGCACGGACGCCGGCCCGGGGCCGGGTGGCACGGCCGGGCGCTGGCACCGCACGGGCGACGTGGGCCACCTCGACCACGAGGGCCGGCTGTGGGTCGAGGGCCGGCTCGCGCACGTCGTGGTGACGGCGGACGGCGTCGTCACGCCGGTCGGCGTCGAGCAGCGCGTCGACGCGGTGCCCGGGGTCGCCCGGTCGGCGCTCGTCGGGGTGGGTCCGCGCGGCGCCCAGGTGCTCGTCGCGGTGCTCGAGCTCGACGCCGCCGCGCGGCGCCGTCCCGCCCTCGCGGAGCCGCGGCTGGCCGCCCGGGTGCGTGCCGCCGCGGGCCGGCCGCTCGCCGCCGTCCTCGTCGTCCCCGGCATGCCGACCGACGTGCGGCACAACTCGAAGATCGACCGCACCCGGCTCGCGGCGTGGGCCGAGGACGTGCTCGCGGGCCGGCGGGCCGGACGCCCGTGAGGGTGCTCGTGACGGGCGCGAGCGGCCTGCTCGGGCGAGCGGTCGCGGTCCACCTGCAGGGCGCCGGGCACGAGGTGCGCACGTTCCAGCGCCGGCCGAGCGGGGTCCCGGGCGCCGAGGACGTGCTCGGCTCGGTCACGGTCCCCGCGGACGTCGAGGCTGCGGTGGCCGGGACGGACGCGGTCGTGCACCTCGCGGCCAAGGTCTCGCTCGCGGGTGACCCGGCGCAGTTCCACGAGGTCAACGTCGGCGGGACTCGGCACGTGCTCTCGGCGCTCGCGCGGCACGGCGTCGAGCGCCTCGTGCACGTGTCGTCCCCGTCGGTCGCGCACACCGGCGCCTCGATCGTCGGCGACGACGCCCTGCCCGCGGACCCGGCCCGCGCCCGCGGCGACTACGCCCGGACCAAGGCCGAGGCCGAGCTCCTCGCGCTCGCCGCCGACCGGCCCGGCCTGCGGGTCGTCGCCGTCCGCCCGCACCTCGTGTGGGGTCCCGGCGACACCCAGCTCGTCGCGCGCCTCGCCGAGCGCGCCCGCGCCGGGCGGCTCCCCCTGCTCGACCGCGGGACCGTGCTGGTCGACACCACGTACGTCGACAACGCGGCGTCGGCGATGGTCGCCGCGCTCGGACGCCTCGACGCCCCGGACGGCGCCGTGCGCGGGCGGGCGTACGTCGTCACGAACGGGGAGCCGCGGCCCATCGCGGAGGTGCTCGGCGGCATCTGCGCCGCGATGGGCGCGCCGCCGCCGCGCCGGCACGTCCCGGCCACGCTCGCGCGCGCCGCGGGGTCGCTCGTCGAGACGGTGTGGCGGGTGCGTCCCGGCGTCGACGAGCCGCCGATGACCCGGTTCCTCGCCGAGCAGCTCTCGACCGCGCACTGGTTCGACCAGCGCCGGACGCGCGCGGACCTCCGGTGGACCCCCGCGGTGGCGCTCGACGAGGGGCTGCGCCGGCTGCGCGCGGCGCACGAGGCGAGCCCGGCCGGGGCGTCCCCCGTCTAGCGGCGCGGCGAGGACTCCGGCCTCGGCCGTCCGCCACGGCCCCGGCCGATCCGTCAGCCCTGACCGCAGCCGTCGGCGTCCGCGCGCCCGGCGTCAGCGCCCGACCCGGGCCTCGACCGCCGGCGCGAGCGCCGTCAGGTCGCCGCACGTCGCGTCGGCCCCGGCCGCGAGGAGCACCTCGTCCGGCTGGCTCGTGCGGACGCCGAGCACGAGCCCGACGCCGGCGTCGCGGGCCGACACGATCCCGGCCGGCGAGTCCTCGAGCGCGACGAGCGCCGTCGGCGGGAGCCCGAGGGCCTGCGCGCCGCGGCGGAACGGCTCGGGGTCCGGCTTGCCGTGCGTGCAGTCCTCCGCGGTCACGAGGCGCACGGCCCCGTGCGGCACGCCGAGCAGGTCGAGCGCGGGCAGCGCCCACGAGAGCCGCGCGGACGTCACGACACACACCGGGACCTCGGCCCGCACGCACGCCTGGAGCAGCTCGGCGGCGCCGGCGACGGCCTCGGGCCGGGCGGTCGCCCGGGCGAGGACGTCGAGCACGCCCTCGGTCAGCGCGTCGGGGTCCTCGCCCGCCCACGGGCCGTCCAGCACCGGGAACACCTCGACCGCGCGCCGCCCCGCGAACTCGCGCACGACGTCGTCGGGCACGTCCCAGCCGCGCGCCGCGAAGTAGTCCCGGTACGCCTGGCGGTGCAGCGGCTCGCTGTCGACGAGCGTCCCGTCGAGGTCGACGAGCAGCCCGGCGGCGTCGCTCAGGCGCGCGAGCGTGCGGGGGCTCAGCTCCACTCGAACAGCGCGTCGCCCGGGGTGACCTGCGCACCGATCGCGACGAGCGGCGTCAGGCTCCCCGGCGCGCCCTCGAGCGCGACGACCGGGCAGATCGGCGAGCGCCCGCCGGCCTCGACCTCGCCGGGGTTCCAGCTGACGACCACGTCCCCCGCCTCGACGACGTCGCCCTCGGCAGCGTGCAGCTCGAACCCCTGCCCCTGCAGCTGGACGGTGTCGAGCCCGAGGTGCACGAGGGCGGCGCGCCCGTCGCCGCCGACGACGACGAAGGCGTGCGCGTGGAGCTTGGCGATCGTGCCGCTCACCGGGGCGATCGCGTTGACGACGCCGTCGCGGGGCGGGTCGATCGCGAGGCCGGGGCCGACGATCTCGCCGCCGAACACCGGGTCGGGCACGTCGGCCATCGCGTGCACGACGCCCGCGACCGGGGCCAGCACCGTGAGGCCCATCAGCGGAGGTCCTCGATGTCGGAGGCGATCGTGTCGGCCTCGGGGCCCACGACGACCTGGACCGCGGTGCCCGAGCGCATGACGCCGAACGCGCCGGTGGCCTTGAGGACCGCCTCGTCGACGAGCGCGGGGTCGACGACCTCGACGCGCAGGCGCGTGATGCACGCCTCCAGGTCGACGACGTTCGCGTCGCCGCCGAGGCCCGCGAGGATCTGCTCTGCCTTGCTCATGAGTTCTCCCTTGATGTCGGGCGGAGGCTGCTGGGCCCCCGCGTGTCCGTACCGGGCCTCGCGGAGCTCCCGCGGTTCACAGGAGCTCCTCGAGGTCCGCCGCGATCGTGTCGACGTGCGGGCCGACCACGACCTGCACGACGCGTCCGGCGATCATCACGCCGTGCGCGCCGGCGACGCGCAGGGCCTTGACGTCGACGAGCGCGGTGTCGCGCACCTCGGACCGCAGCCGCGTGGTGCAGGGCTCGATGTCGACGATGTTGGCGACCCCTCCGAGCGCCGCCAGAATGCTCTGGGCCTGAGCCGTCACCCGTTCCACCCTTCGTTCATGTCGCGACCCCGCTCATCGCCGGGTCGGCCGTCGTCCCGTCGCCCTGCCCGGCCTCCTGCGCAGCCGGCTGTGCCTGCGCCTCGGGTGCGGTCCCGGACCTCGGTGTCAGTGCGCGCCTCGGTGCGCGCAGCGGGACCCACAGGACGTAGCGGTCGGCCCGGTAGACCGACCGCGAGTACACGCACGCGGTCTCGCCGGCGAACGTGCGCCGGGAGAGCCGCAGGACCGCGCGCCCGACGGGGACGCGCAGCAGCTCGGCGTCGGCGGCGTGCACCTCGGTCGCGGCGACGACGTCCTCGCCCCAGTCGGGCTCGAGCCCGCGGCGCCGGAGCTCGCCGTACACGCTCTGCGGGACGTCGCCGTCGAACAGGCCGGGCACGAGCCGGCACGGCAGCCACGACTGCTCGATCGCCATGGGCTCGCCGTCGGCGAAGCGCACCCGGTGCAGGTAGAACGTCATCTCGCCCGGGAGGATGTCGAGCGCGTCGGCGATGTCGGGTGTGGCCTCGACGACCTCGGCGGACAGCACCTCCGAGGACGGGCTCATGCCGCGGCGCGCCATCTCCTCGCCGAACGACGCGAGGCGCACCTCGAGGTCGACCTTGCCCGGGGCGACGAAGGTGCCGCGGCCCTGCTCGCGCGCCAGCAGGCCCTCGACGACGAGGGCGTCGACGGCCTGGCGCACGGTCATCCGGGAGACGCCGAACCGCTCGCACAGCGCGCGCTCCGACGGGATGGTGTCCCCCACGGAGAGCTCGTGCGTGACGAGCGAGCGCAGGTAGTCCCTGACCCGGACGTGCTTGAGAACCGAGCGACCCACCCTCATCCCCTCGTCGGGCCGCGGCGGGATCGCCGGACTCTTGACACCTTATGCGGCATTCCATCATGGTTGCGGCAACTGGTCCAGACATCTAGTGCAGCGCGTTCGGCCCAACGAAGTCCCGTCGCCCCACCCCCGCCCCACCCTCCACCCGATCGGCCCCGCGCCCCACTCGCACGGCCGCCCACCACGAGGAGTGACCCCCTGCCATGACGACCACCACCACCGCACCCGCCACGCGCGAGAAGCGGAGCATCCCCGGGCTGCCGCAGCTCCAGCGCGTCGGCCGCTCGCTCATGCTCCCGATCGCGTCCCTGCCCGCGGCCGCGCTCCTCCTGCGGCTCGGCCAGCCCGACATGCTCGGCGCCGACGGCCTCGCCGGCGCGTGGGGCGACTGGATGCTCCCGGTCGCGGCCGTGCTCGCCGCAGCCGGCAACGCGCTGTTCTCGAACCTGCCGCTCCTCTTCGCGCTCGGCGTCGCGGTCGGCTACGCGCGCAAGTCCGACGGCTCGACCGGGCTCGCCGCGCTCGTCGGCTACCTCGTCTTCAAGGGCGTGTCCGACGCGCTGTCGCCGTACGTCCTCGGCGAGCCCGAGGGCGACGCCGCGCAGGAGCTCATCAACTACGGCGTGCTCGGCGGCATCGTGATGGGCCTCGTCGCGGCGCTGCTGTACCAGAAGTACTCGCGCATCAAGCTGCCGCCGTACCTCGCGTTCTTCGGCGGCCGGCGCTTCGTGCCGATCGTCACCGCGGGCATGGCGATCGTCGTCGCCGTGATCGGCGCGCTGGTCTACCCCTGGTTCGACGCGGTCCTCACCGCCGTCGGCGACTGGGTCACCGGCTCGACGATCCTCGGGCCTTCGTCTACGGCACCGCGAACCGCCTGCTCGTCCCGATCGGCCTGCACCACCTGCTGAACTCCCTCCCGTGGTTCCAGTTCGGCGAGTTCACCGACGCCAACGGCGACGTGTGGAGCGGGGACATCAACCGGTTCCTGCACGGCGACCCGACCGCGGGGACGTTCATGACCGGCTTCTTCCCGATCATGATGTTCGCGCTGCCCGCCGCCGCCCTCGCGTTCGTGCACACCGCGAAGCCCGAGAAGCGCAAGGTCATCGCCGGGATCATGGGCTCGGCCGCGCTCGTCTCGTTCGTCACGGGCGTCACCGAGCCGCTCGAGTTCTCGTTCCTGTTCCTCGCGTACCCGCTGTACGTGATCCACGCGGTCCTCACGGGCACGTCGCTCGCGCTGACGAACTGGCTCGACATCCACCAGGGCTTCGGGTTCTCGGCCGGGGTCATCGACTACCTGCTCAACTTCAACATCGCGCAGAAGCCGCTCCTGATCATCCCGATCGGGCTCGCGTACGGCGTCCTGTACTACGTCCTCTTCCGGTTCGTCATCACGCGGTGGAACCTGCGCACGCCGGGCCGCGAGGACGACGAGGCGACGGTCGACCCGAACAACGTGCTGGTCGACCAGCCCGCCGAGACCGTGCCCGCCACCGTCGGGGCACGCCCCGCCGCGGAGCCGGGCGACGCGACCGCGTCCGCGACGACACCGGCCCTCACGAAGCCGGACCGCGACACCGGCGCCGGCTCGCCGGCCTGACCGCGACGCGACGCGTCCGGGCCCGGTCGACGGCACACCCGCCGACCGGGCCCGGGCCGCTGCGCCGGTACCCGCACCCGCCCGTCGACACGTCGGCCCCCAGGGCCGACCGAGAGCACGAGGACCCCCATGACCGACGTCCAGGACCAGCACCTCGTCACCGGCATCGGCGTGAGCCCCGGCCGCGTCGCCGGCCGCGTCACGCGCATGCCCGACGGGGTGCCCGAGCCGCCGGTCGCGACGCTGCCCGAGGGCGCGGACGCCGACGAGGCCGCTGCCCGGATCTCCCGCGTCTCGGCCGAGGTCCAGCACGAGCTCGAGTCGGCCGCGGAGCACGCGACCGGCGAGGGCCGCGAGGTCCTCGAGGCGACCGCTCTCATGGCCGCGGACCAGACGCTCGTGACGACCGCCACGGACCTCGTGCGGACGCAGCGCCTCGACCCCGCGCGTGCCGTGTGGCAGGCCGCCGCGACCGTGATCGACCAGCTCCGGGCCATCGGCGGGTACCTCGGCGAGCGCGCCCGGGACGTCGCCGACGTGCGCGACCGGCTCGTGTGCGCGCTCGCGGGCCGCCCCGCGCCGGGCGTCCCGCACCCCGGGCACCCGATCGTGCTGCTCGCCGACGACCTCTCCCCCGCCGACACCGCGACGCTCGACCCCGAGGAGGTCCTCGCGATCGTCACGCGCGAGGGCGGACCGACGTCGCACACCGCCATCCTCGCGCGCTCGCTCGGTATCCCCGCGGTGGTCGGCGCCGCGGACGCCGCGTCGGTCCCCGAGGGCGCGCTCGTGCTCGTCGACGGCGCGGCCGGCACGGTGCTCGTGCACCCGACGGACGACGAGGTCGAGCGCGCGGCCGCCGCCGCCCGGCGGACCCGGACGTTCGACGGCCACGGGCGCACCCGCGACGGGCACGACGTGCCGCTGCTCGCGAACATCGGGCACCCCGGCGGGGCCGCGGCCGCCGCCGCGGCGGGCGCCGAGGGCGTCGGGCTGTTCCGCACCGAGTTCTGCTTCCTCGACCGCCCCGACGCGCCCGGCGTCGAGGAGCAGGTCGCGCAGTACCGGGCGGTGCTCTCGGCGTTCCCGGGCAAGAAGGTCGTCGTGCGCACGCTCGACGCGGGCGCCGACAAGCCCCTGCCGTTCCTCACGGCCCCCGGCGAGCCGAACCCGGCGCTCGGCGTCCGCGGCCTGCGCACCGCGACGCGCGACCCTCAGGTCCTCGACGACCAGCTCGCCGCCATCGCGCAGGCCGCCGCGGCGGAGAGCGCCACGGTGTGGGTCATGGCGCCGATGGTCTCGACGGTGGCCGAGACCGCGGAGTTCGTCGAGCGCTGCGCCGCGCACGGGCTGACCACCGCGGGCGTCATGGTCGAGGTGCCGAGCGCGGCGCTCACCGCCGGGCCGATCCTCGCGCGCGCGGCGTTCGCGAGCATCGGCACCAACGACCTCACGCAGTACACGATGGCCGCGGACCGGCTGCTGGGCGAGCTCGCGCCGCTGTCGACGGCGTGGCAGCCCGCGGTGCTCGAGCTCGTCGCCGCGACGTGCCGGGGCGGAGCGCGCCACGACCGGCCCGTCGGCGTGTGCGGCGAGGCGGCCGCGGACCCCGCGCTCGCCGTCGTCCTCGTCGGGCTCGGCGTCACGACCCTGTCGATGACGGCGCGCGCGCTGCCCGACGTGGCCGCGGTGCTCGCGAGCGTCACGCACGCGGAGTGCGTCGAGCTCGGGGAGCTCGCGCTCGGGTCGGACTCCGCCGAGGACGCGCGCGCGGCGGTGCGCGCGCGCCTCGGGGTGCTGGAGGAGCTGGGGCTCTGAGGCGGCGGCTCGGGCTCGGGCTCGGCCGCTGCGGCCCTGCGCGGCGAGGTCGCGCCCGGCGCCCGGGGAGCCGGGAGCCGGGAGCCGGGAGCCGGGAGCCGGGAGCCGGGAGCCGGGAGTGACCCTGTCAGCCGGCGTCCGCGCCGGCTGACAGGTGGTCAGCCGGCGCTGACGAGGTACGTCTCGAGGGCGTCGAGCGAGGCCTCGGCCGCGTCGCCGTCGGACTCGAGCACGACCTCCTCGCCCGCGTGCACCCCGAGCGTCATGATGCTGAGGATGCTCGACGCGGGCACCGCCTCCCCGTCGGGGCGGCGCAGCGTCACCGGTGACGGCTGCTCCCCCGCGAGCTTGACGAAGAGCGCCGCGGGGCGCGCGTGCAGCCCCTCGGGGATCGCGACGGTGACGCGACGTGCGGGCATGCTGGCCTCCGGGCTCGGCGACAGTGGTCTAGACCACAGTAGCCCGTCCGGCTCCCGCGAGCCACCGACCTCGGTCCCACGTCCGCGGCGGCCCGGGGTCCGCTCGGGGTGACCGTGCGGCGGACCGGGGCGATACTCGACGGGATGAGCCCCCGACCGCGCACGGCCCTCGCCGCCGCCCTCCTCGCGGTGCTGCTCGCGGGCTGCGGCACGGGCGGCACGCCGACCACCGACCCCGCGCCGACGCAGACCGTGCGCGCCCCGGTGGCGAGCGAGCGCACGCACCCGCCGGCCCCCACCTCCGCAGCACCGGCCTGGACCCCGCCTCCCCTGGACCTCGCGGCCCTCCCGGTCGCGGACCCCTGGGCCGTCCTGCCGCGCGCGGTCCCGGACCCCGAGCCCGGCGCCGTGCCGAGCGGCCTGCTCGTCGCCCCGAGCACGCCCGCGGGAGTCCCGCTCTACGACGCGCCCCGCGGCGAGCCCTTCGCGGTGCTGCCCCGCGCGGCGTACGAGGGCGACACCTCCTACCCCGTCGTCGCGCAGGACGGCGACTGGTACCAGGTGATGCTCGTCGTCCGGCGCGGGCTGCCCAGCGAGGTCGGGCCGTCGGGGGTCAACGAGGCGACCGGCTGGGTCTGGGCGGCCGACGTGACGACCAGCACGACCGACCTGCGGATCACCGCGACGCTGAGCACCGGCGAGGTCACGCTGTGGCGCGGCGAGGAGGTGCTCGCGCGCACGGTCGCGGGCATCGGCACCCCCGAGACGCCGACCCCCGTCACGCGCACGTTCGTGATGTCGATCTACCCGGACCCGAACGCGACCTACTCGCGCGTCTTCGTCACGTTCGGCGCGCACTCCCCGACCCTCGACGAGTTCAGCGGAGGACCCGCGCCGATCGCGATCCACGCCTACCCGAGCCACAGCGGCGCCATCTCGAACGGGTGCCTGCGCATCCCCGCGGACATGCTCGACGCGTTCGCCGGCGTCCCGCTCGGGACCCCGGTGATCGTCACGGCGTGACGCAGCGGCGCGCGGCGCCGCAGCACGCGGTGGCTCGCTCGCGGTGGCTCAGCCGGTGCGGTGGCTCAGCCGGTGCGGTGGCTCAGCCGGCGCGGCGGACGAGCAGCCGGTTGACCCCGTAGAGCGCGACGCCGATGGCGAGCAGCACCGCCGCCCGCACGTACACGGCGTCCTCGCGCCCGGTGAGCGGGCTCGCGAGCACCAGGCTCACGACCGCGCCGAGCACGGGCGCCCAGGTCGGCGCGCGGAACCCGCGACGGTCGCCGCCGCGCGCACCGCCTCCCGACGGCGTCTGCCCGGGCGCGTCCGCAGCGCCCGGGACCCCGTCCGCCCGCGCGTCGCCCGTCGCATCCCCCGGGTCCCGCCGCAGCACGAGCACGGCGACGTTGACGACCGCGAACACCAGCAGGAGCAGCAGCACGGTCGTGTCCGCCAGGCCCGCGAGGTCGCCGGTGCTCACGAGCGCCAGGGCGACGGCGATCGTGAACGCGATGGCGACCGACGGCGTCCGGCGCCGGCTCACGCGCCCGAGCACCGGCGGCACGATGCCCTCGCGCGCCATCCCGTAGACGAGGCGCGAGGCCATGATCATGTTGATCAGCGCCGTGTTGCCCACCGCGAAGAGGGCGATGACCGCGAACAGCGTCGGCGGGAACGCCAGGCCGGCGACCTTGACGACCTCGAGCAGCGGGCCGGTGGAGCCCTGCAGCGTCGCGGTGTCGACGAGCAGCGTCGACGTGAACGCGACCGCGAGGTACACGACGCCGGTGATCGCGAGCCCGCCGAACAGCGCACGCCCGAAGTCGCGCCGCGGCTCCTGGCACTCCTCCGCCAGGTTGACGGAGTCCTCGAAGCCGAGGAGCGCGTAGAACGCGAGCGCGGTCCCGCCGAGCACCGCCGTCCACGCGCTCGCGTCGCCAGGGTCGAGGTCGAGGGCGCGCGACGGGTCCCCGTCGCCGTTCACGACGGCCCACGCACCTACCGCGAGGACCACGAGCAGCCCCGACGCCTCGATCAGCGTGAGCACCACGTTGACCCGCATCGACTCGGAGATGCCGATGAAGTTCACCACCGCGACGAGCGCGAGGAACGCGTACGCCGCGACGAGCGTCGGCACGCTCACGAGCTCGGCGAGGTAGTCGCCCCCGAAGGCGCGCGCCGCCGCGGCCGCCGACGTGACGCCGGACATCATCACCGTGAACGCGACCATGAAGGTGACGAACGGCTTGTCGAACGCCTTGTGCGCGTACAGCGCCGCACCGGCCGCGCGGGGGAACTTGCCGACGAGCTCGACGTAGGACGCGGCGGTCAGCGCGGCGAGCCCGAACGCGAGGAGGAACGGCAGCCAGATCGCGCCGCCGACCTCGCCCGCGACCTTGCCGGTCAGCGAGTAGATGCCCGCACCGAGGATGTCGCCGACCACGAACAGCAGCAGGACCTTGCGTCCGACCGTGCGGGCCAGCGGGGCGTCCTGACCGGCGGCACGTCCGGAGGCGGGCGGTGCCGGGGGTGCTGACGACATGCGGGGCCTCCCGTGCCTGACGTGCGACGACGTCCGTCCCGGGCAGTCTCGTCCCGCGCCGGGCGACGCGCGCGCCGAACGACGCGCGCCCACCCCGCGAGGCGACGCGTGCTTGGGCGGACCCGGCCCGTGCGCGGCGTCCCGGACGTGGCGCACGCGCGCCGATGAGTTCTGCCGGCGGCCCGGGTCTGCACACCGACCGGGCACCACCCTCGCCCGGCGCGAGGAGGAGGCGGCATGACCGACCTGGCGATCGAGACCCACGGTCTCGTCAAGACGTTCGGGGAGACGCGCGCGGTCGACGGCGTCGACCTCGCGATCCCGCGCGGCGGCGTGCACGGGTTCCTCGGGCCCAACGGCGCCGGGAAGACGACGACGATCCACGTGCTCGCGACGCTCTCGACCCCGGACGCCGGCACGGCGCACGTGCTCGGCTACGACGTCGTCCGCGAGTCGCGCGAGGTGCGCCGACGCGTCAGCCTGACCGGGCAGTTCGCGTCGGTCGACGAGGACCTGACCGGGCGGGAGAACCTCCGCCTGCTGGGCCGGCTGTTCGGGTACACGGGTGCCGCCGCGACGCGCCGGGCCGACGAGCTGCTCGCGGCGTTCGGGCTCACCGAGGCCGCGACGCAGCAGGTCAAGAAGTACTCGGGCGGCATGCGCCGGCGCATCGACATCGCCGCGAGCATCGTCGTGACCCCCGAGCTGCTGTTCCTCGACGAGCCGACCACCGGCCTCGACCCGCGCAGCCGCAACGAGGTGTGGGACATCGTGCGGGCGATGGTCGCGTCCGGCACGACCGTGCTGCTGACCACGCAGTACCTCGACGAGGCGGACCAGCTCGCGGACCGGATCAGCGTGATCGACCGCGGGAAGGTCATCGCGGAGGGCTCGTCGAGCGAGCTCAAGGCGTCGGTCGGCTCGGGGTCGCTGCACGTGCGCGTCCTGGACCCGGCCGACCGTGAGGCCGCACGCGCGCTGCTCGAGCGCGAGCTCGGCGTCGACGTCCGCACGCAGGCCGACCCGGCCGCGCTCGACGCCACGGTGGAGAGCCCCGCGCTCGCGACCCGGGCGCTCACCGCGCTCGACGCCGCCGGCCTGCGCCTCGCGCAGTTCGCGCTGGGCCAGCCGACCCTCGACGAGGTCTTCCTCGCGCTGACCGGCCACCACGCCGACGGCCCGACCGCCGACGGCCCCGCCAGCACCACCACGACCGAGGAGGACGCGGCATGACGCTCGAGGCCACCCGCCCGACGCAGGGCACACCGACGTCGGCGGTCCTGTCCGCGCTCGCAAGCACCGAGCGCCCCACCCCGCCGAGCGCGCTGTCGACGTCGCTGACCTTCGGCTGGCGCGCGCTGCTCAAGATCAAGCACGTCCCCGAGCAGCTCATCGACGTGACGATCTTCCCGGTCATGTTCACGCTGCTGTTCACGTTCCTGTTCGGCGGCGCGCTCGCCGGGAGCACCGAGGAGTACATCCAGTTCCTGCTCCCCGGGATCCTCGTCCAGGGGGTCATCATGATCACGATGTACACGGGCACGACCCTGCGCACCGACATCGAGAAGGGCGTGTTCGACCGGTTCCGGTCGCTGCCGATCTGGCGGCCGTCGGCGCTCGTGGGGATGCTGCTCGGCGACGCGGTGCGGTTCACGATCTCCTCGCTCGTGACCATCAGCCTGGGGCTGCTGCTGGGCTGGCGTCCCGCGGGCGGCGTGGCCGGCGTCGCGCTCGGCGTGCTGCTGCTGCTGGTCTTCGCGTTCTCGCTGGGCTGGATCTGGACGTTCCTCAGCCTCGTGCTGCGCACGTCGCAGTCCGTGATGGGCGCGAGCATGCTCGTCATCACCCCGCTGACGTTCGGCAGCAACATCTTCGTGGACCCCGCGACCATGCCGAGCTGGCTGCAGGCGTTCGTCGAGGTCAACCCGGTGACGCACCTCGTGACCGCGGTGCGCGCGCTCATGGACGGCGTCCCCCCGGGCAGCAGCCTCACGCTGACGCTCGTGTGGTCCGCGGCGCTCGTGGCGGTGTTCGGGTCGCTGACCATGTGGCGGTACCGCGACGCGCACTGAGCGCACGGCGCGCGCCCGGCCGGGCCGCCGAGGGCGCGCCCCCCGCCACGTATCACCCGGCGGGCACCGGGCTCCTCACCCCCATGACGCAGATGACGGGGTCCGGCGTCGGCGCGCGGCTGCGCGCCCACGTGCGGGGGCAGGTCTGGCAGCACGAGGACGACGGGTACGACGCCGCGCGCGCGGTGTGGAACGGCGCGGTCGACCGCCGCCCCGCGGTCGTCGTGCGGTGCGCCGACGCGCAGGACGTCCGCACGGCGCTGCTCGTGGCGCGCGAGCACGGCGTCCCGCTCTCGGTGCGCGGCGGCGGGCACGACTGGGCCGGGCGCGCGGTCCGCGACGGCGGGGTCGTGCTCGACCTCTCGGCGCTGCGCGGCGTGCGGGTCGACCCCGGCGCCGGCATCGCGCACGCGCAGGGCGGCGCGCTCGTCTCGGACGTCGTCGACCCCGCGGCGGCGCAGGGGCTCGGGACCGCGACCGCGGTGGTGCGCGGCGTCGGCATGGCCGGCATGACGATGGCCGGCGGGTACGGCGGCCTGCTCGGGCGGTTCGGGCTCGCGCTCGACAACCTGCTCTCGGCGGACGTCGTCCTGCCCGACGGCACGCACGTCACCGCGGCGCCCGACGGCGACCCGGAGCTGCTCTGGGCGCTGCGCGGCGGGGGCGGGAACTTCGGGGTCGTGACCGCGGCCCGGTACCGGCTGCACCCGCTCGGCCCGGTGCTCGGCGGCATGCTGCTGTTCCCGCTGAGTGAGGCCGTCGACGTGCTGCGCGGCTACCGCGACGTCGTCGCCTCGGCGCCGGACGAGCTCACGGTCATGGCCGGACTGCTGACGGGCCCCGCAGGACAGGCCGCAGCGTTCGTCGCCCCGACGTGGAGCGGCGACCTCGAGGCGGGCGAGGCGGCCGTCGCGCCGCTGACCCGGCTGGGCACGCCCGTGGGCGGGGGCGTCGGGCCGGTGCCGTACCCCGAGCTCATCCGGATGTTCGAGGCCGGCTCGCCGGCCGGGCGCTCCTACGCGCTCGGCACCCGCTGGCTCCCGGAGCTCACCGACGACGCCGTCCGCACGCTCGTCGACGCCGCCGCGAGCTGCCCCTCGCCGTCCTCGCTGCTCGCGCTGCACCACTTCCACGGGGCCGGCGCGCGGGTCGCCCCGGACGCGACCGCGTTCGCGCTGCGCCGTGACCACCTGCTCGCCGAGGTCATCGCCGCGTGGGAGCCGCCCGGCACCGACCCCGCCGGCGCCGCGGCGGTGCAGCGGGCGTGGGTCGACGAGGTCTCCGCGGCGCTCGCCCCCGGTGCCCTGCCCGGCGGCTACCCGAACATCCTGGGGCCCGACGACGCCGCCCGGACGCGCCTCGGCTTCGGCGCCAACGCCGACCGCCTGCTCGCTGCGAAGCACCGGTACGACCCGGACGGCGCGTTCTCGGCGATCGGTGCGCTCGCCCCCTGACCGGCGGTACCGGCGTGTCGTACCCGGCCCGCCGGGTGCCGCCGCCGGGACGCGTCCGTCCCGAGCGCGGTTCCTGCGCCGACGGCACACTGGTCGCGTCCGGGCCCGCGGACGGGCGCGGGCCCGTCGCGTCCGGCGCGACGAGCGAGGAGCCCCCGACGTGGACGGAGCCGACGAGGACGCCTGGTCGGCGGTGGCGGAGGGCTGGGCGGAGCTGTGGGGCCCGTTCGCCGACCCGGTGCGGCGCACGCTGCTCGCGGCGGCCGGCGTCGGCCCCGGGACCCGAGTGCTCGACGTCGGGTGCGGGAGCGGCGAGCTGCTCGCACAGGCGCACGGGCTCGGTGCGCAGGCGGCCGGCGCCGACCCCGCGCCGGGGATGGTCGCCCTCGCGCGCGCCCAGGTCCCGGGCGCCGACGTCCGGGTCGCCGCCGCCGAGGCGCTCCCGTGGGACGACGCCCGCTTCGACGTCGTGACCGCCGTCAACTCGCTGCAGCTCGCGGCGAGCACGGCGGACGCCCTCGCGGAGGCCGTGCGCGTCACGGTGCCCGGCGGGCGGGTCGCGCTCGCGTCCTGGGCGGAGGGCGCGCTCAACGACCTCGACGTCGTCGAGCGCGCCGTCGCCGCGGCCGCCGGCGAGGACGTCCCGCAGGACGGCCCCCTGCGCGAAGCCGGCGGGTTCGAGGCGCTGCTCGCGGGGAGCGGGCTGACCGTCGTCGCGGCCGGGCTCGTCGAGGTCCCGTGGGAGGTGCCGGACGACACGACGCTCGTGCGCGGGGTGCTGCTCGGCGAGGACGCCGAGGGCACCGAGTCCGGGCACCGGACCGTCGTGGACGCCGCGCGCCCGTTCCGCACCGAGGCCGGCGGCTACCGGCTCGTCAACGCCTTCCGCTACGCGGTCGCGGTCACGCCGGCCTGAGCCCGCGGGCAGGCGGTCGCGGGCCGGTCCGGCTCAGCGGCGGTGACGCGGACGCCGCGGCCCGGCTCAGCCTCGCGCGATGAGCTCGGGCGGCGAGGAGCTGCGCGCGACGACGAGCAGGTCGCCCTGGACCATGCCGAACTCGCCGTCCGGGCTCGTCGCGTCGAGCGTCCGCGCGCCGAGCCGGTCGCGGCGGACCACGAGCACGGAGAAGCGCACGGTGCCATCGCCGTCGACCTGGGCCGGCCCTGGGTCGACCGTGATGCCCTGCGACCAGACGAGCTCGACAGCCTCGCCGGGCGGGAAGTTCTCGCCGTACGCGAGGACGACGGTCCCCGGCTTGCTCACCGCGGGCAGGAGCCGCAGCGTCGGGCGCTGCAGGGCCAGGTCGGCGGCGTCCGTGTCGTTCGCCGTGACCGGGTCGGGGGTCGCGGAGGTCACGCTCGCGCCGACCTGCCCGGTCTGCGTCGAGGGCGTCTCGGGCTGCTCGAGCGCCGGCTCGTCCGGCGCGGGCGGCACGGGGAACGTCAGCGTGGCGGTGAGCGTGCGCGTCGCCCCGGGGGCGAGGGTCCCGAGCGCGCACGTCGTGCCGGGCGGCGGGCAGGCGGGGTCGGGTGCCACGGTCGCGAACGGCGGGTACGCGAGCGTCAGCACGGCGCCCGCCGCCGCGTCCGTACCCACGGTGTTCGTCACGACGACCGTCGCGACGACCGGCTGCCCGCCGAGCCACGTCTCGGGCCGGTCGAGCTGCACGTCGACCGCGAGGTCGGCGACCGGCTCGTCAGGCGGCTCGTCGACGACGACGAACGGCTGGTACGCGGGCTCCGTCTCGGGCGCGCGCGCCTGCGCGACCTCGCGCAGCACCGCACCGTCCGGCCCGAGCGCGTAGATCCCCCGCTGGTCGGGCTGCCCGGCGGGCTGCCCGGCGACGGCGAGCTCGGTGCCGTCGGGCGACCACGCCGGGTCCTCGGTCACGGAGAGCACCGGGCGCGAGGGGGTCGGGGTGCCGTCCGCCCGGATGCCCGTGAGCTGCGTGACGGCGGTGACGACCTCGGGTACGTCCGGACCGTCGGTGCCCGCGAGCGCCACGAGGTGGACGGCGCCGTCCCGCTCGACGGCGAGCCGCGCGCCGTCCGGCGACCACGCGGGGCGCCGCCCGGGGAGCGGGACCGGCGCGCAGCCCTCGACGGGGTCGCACGACGGGTCGGTCAGCGTGACGTCGCCCGAGCCGTCCGTCGCGTCCATCACGTGGAGCTCCGTGGTCACCGGGTCCGCGGGTGCGAGGCGCGCGGGGAGCACCGCGGCGAACCGGGCCTGCCCGGTCCGGGCCGCCGGCGCGCTCGCACCGCTCGTGCCGGCCGCCGCCCGGGCGTCACCCGTGACGGCCCGCAGCGCGGCGTCCGCGAGCCCGACGAGCGCGGCCGCGGCGCGCCCCGCGGGTGTCGTCGTGAGCCGCTCGGACGGCGTGCCCCGGCCGGTGCCCGCCGCGAGCCGCGGGCCCGGGTCCGCGAGGTAGTCGAGCACGGCCGAGTCGGTGTCCCCGATGCCGTCGGCACCGGGGTCGACCTGCACCTGGACGATGCCGTCCACGTCGTTGGCCCCGCCCTGCCTGGTGATCGAGACCCGCACGGTGCGCCGTGCGTCGGTGACGCCGGTCAGCGCGCACTGCACCGTCGTGGGCGGCGCGGGTGGTGCGGCGACGGTGCAGCCGCTGCCCGCGAGGGCGGTGAGGACCAGCTCGGGTGGCACGGCGACCTGGAGGTCGACGCTCACGGGCCCACCGCGCACGGTCACCGTCGCCGTGGCGGTCACGGTGGCGCCCGGGATCGCGGTCGTGGGGAGGAGCACCAGGTCGACCTCGGCGACGGGGACCACGGTGACGGCGGTCGAGGCCGCGTCGTTCCCCGGCCGCGGGTCCGGGGCCTCACCCCGCGCAGCGGCGGTCACGTCGTAGGTCCCGTTCGTGCCGCCCGACAGGTCGAACGCGAGGACCTCGGTGTCCCGCAGGTCCGGCACGGTGCAGACCGCGCCGCCGGTCGCCGCCCGGCACCCCCGCGGGAGCGTCGCCGCGGGCACGGGCGTGAGCCCGCCGAAGCCCACCTGCACCTCGACCGGCGTGGCCGGGCCGGACGCCGTGACGGTGACCGAGACCCGCGTCGCGCTCCCGGACGTCACGGTCGTCGGTGCCGCCGCGACCGCGACGGCGACGTCGGTGGGCGGGGTCAGCCGGCTGTAGGCGAGCCGGGTGCTGTCGGGCGACCACGCGGGGTCGACGAGCTCGAGGAGCGGCTCGCCGGGCGGCTCGCCCACCTGCACCGTGCCACCGGTGGCCAGCGTCACGACCCAGATGCGGGCCGGGCCGTACGCCCCCGTGGGGAGTGCGCGGTGGCGCACGAACGCGATGCGCGTCCCGTCCGGCGACCACGCCGGATCGACGTCGACGTCCCCGGGCTGCCGCTCGTAGTCGAGCGGCGCGGCCCCCGACCCGTCGGCGTCGGCCCGCACGAGGCGGTACCCGGGCGCGGGCAGCGTCGGCGCCGCCGACTCCAGGTCACCTGTCGCGTGCACGAGCTGCGTACCGTCCGGGGAGTACGACGGGCCCAGGTCGTCGAGCTGGAGCGCGACGCCGGCGGCGGTCTCGGTCGTGCTGCCCACGACCCGGCGGTCGCGGCCGTCGGCGCCGACCACGTCGGCCACGTCGGCGTCGTGGCTGCGCCGGGTCAGCACGACGCGCGCCTCTGCCTGCCCGCCGCCGTCCGGGAACACGAACGCGTCGAGGAACGCGCCGTGCGTCTCCGCGACCCCGGGCTGCGCGGCGACCGGGCTCGTGGAACCCGGGTCGGCACGCACGGGCGCCGTGAACGTGCCGCCGCGCACGCGCGCCACGTGGACGTCACCGGACCGGTCGTCGCGCGTCGTCGTCAGCAGCAGCTCGCCGCCACCGGGGGCGAACGCGGCCTCCGCGCCCTGCGGCTGCGGCACCTCCTCCCCCTCGGGGCCCACCCAGAGCGGCAGGACCTCGGGCGCGGCGCCGCCCGTGAGGCCGTCGAGCATCACGAACGACGCGAGCGACCCGTCGCCGCGGTACCGGGTCGTGGTGAACACGACGTGGATCGGGCCGATGTCGTCCTCGTACGGCAGCACGGTCGGCTGCGTGTCCGCGGCCGGTCCGCGCGTGAGCCGGCGCAGCGCCACCTCGCCGCCCGTCTCGAGGTCGACCTGGACGCCGAAGAGGTCGCCCAGCGTCGGCATCCCCGCCTCCGCGGGCGGCGCGGCGGGGTCGGGGCGGTCGCTGCTGAACACCAGCACCGTCCCGAGGAGCGCCCACGCCGGCCAGGTGTCCGCCGCGGCGTCGGTCGTGATGCGGACCGCGGGGAGCGGCTCCTCGTCGGTGCACCCCGGCACGCCCTCCCCGAGCGGCGTGACCCAGATGTCCCAGCCGCCCGCCGCGTCGGACGCGTAGGCGACCGCGTCCCCGAGCGGGGAGACGACGGGATGGGTCTCGACCGCGTCGTTGGCGCACGTGACGCGCACGGGCGGGCTGTCGGAGTCCGGCGGGTCGACCCACACCTCGCCGTCGACGTCCCCACCCGTCGTGCTGACGAAGGCGGGGAAGCCCGACTCGGCACCGCCGGGTCCCGCGGCCTCGCCGGTGTGCGCGGCCGCGACGTCGTCGAGGGGGACGTCGCCCGGGGCAGGCTCCGCCTCGTACCGGTAGGGGCCGCCCTCGAACAGGTCGACGCGCCGCACGAGCGCCGCTGCCAGCCCGTCGCGGTCCTGGGTGAACGCGAGCCGCGGGTCGACGGGGTCGGTGACCGCGGCGCGCAGCCCGCCGCCTGCGACCCCGGGCTGCGCAGCCGGCGCGGCGGGGATCGCCCCGGCGGCGGCCACGACGCACGCGAGGGCCACGACCAGCACCGGTGAGCTGCGCCGCACGTCGGACCCCGTCCTGTCGACCGGGACGCCGCCCCCGCGGGGCACGGGAACGGACGTCACCGCGGTCCACTGTGCCTGGGGGCCGTGCCGCCTTCGCACCGGGACGGGGCAGACGTTGGGGTGGGACGGTCGGCCCCAAAGGGCAGAGCACCTGACGGGACCGGCGCGGGCGGCCCCCGTCCCGGCCGTGGGTGCCGGCGCAGGGGCGTGCTCTCCCGGACCGGCGCAGACTGGGCCGATGGTGGCGCGTCGCAGGGTCGTCGTCCGCGGGGAGGTCCAGGGCGTCGGGTTCCGCTGGGCGTGCGCCCGCGAGGCCCAGGCCCTGGGGCTGCACGGCTGGGTGCGCAACCGGCCCGACGGCGCGGTCGAGGCGGTCGCGGAGGGCGACCCCGAGGCAGTCGAGCAGCTCGTGGCGTGGGCGCGCCGTGGCCCGTCGCACGCGCACGTGAGCGCCGCCGAGGTCACGACCGAGGAGCCGGAGGGACTGCCGGACTTCCGCATCGTCGACTGACGTGCCGCCGGCCGGGCCGGCACGTGTCCGCGCGGTGCTGGCGCTGCTCGGTGAGCGCCGGCGTGAGCCCCGTGCGCGTCACCCCAGGAGCCGCACCGTCCCTGCCGTCCCGTCGACCTCGACGCGGTCGCCGTCGCGCAGCGCCGCGAGGACGCCGGGGACCGCGAGCACCGCGGGGATCCCGTGCTCGCGGGCGACGACGGCGGCGTGGGACAGGACCCCGCCCGTCTGCGTGACGACCGCCGCCACCACGCCGAACAGCCGCGTCCACGCGGGGTCGGTGAACCGGCACACCAGCACGTCCCCCGGACGGACCGCGCCGAACCCCTCGGGTCCGGTGACGACGCGCACCGGCCCCCGGCGCACGCCCCGGCTCCCGGGCACCCCGCGGAGCACCGGACCGGTGGTGGCGGTCGCAGGGAGGGGCAGGGCGGCGAGCGGCGCGGCGGCGTGCGGCTGGGCAGCGAGAGGCTGGGCGGCGACGGAGGTGCCGGCCGCCGACGCCGTCGTGGCCCGGTCCGCATCCGCACCCGCACCATCCCCCGACCCGCGCCCCGGCAGCCCCGCGGTCACGGGCCGCGCCTGGAGCACGTGCACGACCGCGCCGGTGACCGCCCACTCGACGTCCTGCGGATGGCCGAGCAGCGTCGCGAGGTCGCGTCCGAGGTCCGCGAGCCCGCGCACCGCGGCGTCGTCGAGGCACCGCGCGGCCGCGAGCGCGTCCGGGACCGCCGCGGTGACGACGCCCGCCCCGGCCCGGTCGACGCGCGTCGACTTGGCGCCCACCTGCGTCTCGACCGCACCCGAGGCGCGGACCACGTGCCGGTCGGGCGTCACGAGCCCGCCGACGACCGACTCGCCGAGCCCCCACGACGCCTCGACGACCACGGGGTCACCCGGCGCGGCTCCGGTGAACAGCACGCCCGCGACGTCCGCGTCGACGTGCCGCTGGACCAGCACCGCGGTCGCCGGGGCGTCGGGGGCGTCGTCGAGCCGCCGGTAGGCGACCGCCTCCGGCGACCAGAGCGACGCCCAGCACGCGCGCACGGCGTCCACGACCGCACCGGCACCGCGGACCCCGAGGCGCGTGAGGTGCTGGCCCGCGGCCGTGCGCGTCGCGCTGTCCTCCCCCGTGGCCGACGAGCGGACCGCGGCCGGACCGTCGCCCAGCCGGACGAGAGCCCGCTCGACCTCGGACAGGAACACCGGCGGGAGGTCGGCCCGTGCCAGGGCACGCTGCGCCGCCTCGGGCCCACCCCGCCGCACGAGCCCCTCGAGGTCGAGCCGCTGCGCGGTGGCGCGGTAGAGGTCGAGCGGCACGACGACGCCCGGCGGCACGCGCACGCCGGCGCGCACGAGCCGCGCGAGCGTCCCGGCCTTGCCGCCCGCCACGGCGACGGTCGCGTCCTCGAGGGGCAGCAGCACGCGACCTCCGCCTCCCGCCCGCCGAGCGGGACGACCTCGCGCATCAACGGATCGTTGACAACGTCTCGTTGATGATGCACGGTCGGGCCGTGGAGCACAACGACCCGGCGCTGACCGCGCTGACCGCGCAGGCCGACCAGACCCAGGCCGACGACGAGCGCAGGGCGCGCACGCTGCTGCTCGACCTGGGCGCGGCGGACCTCGACGCGCGCCCGTGGGAGCCCGCCGGCATGCCGCCCTCCGCGGTCGACCTCGTCCGCTTCTTCCTCTGGTGGTCCGGCCACGGTGACCCCGGCGGCACCCGCCCCGACGACCCGGACGCGGCCCGCGCCGCCCTCGCGCTGCTGCCCGCCGCACGCGCCGAGCTCGACCAGGTCGAGACCGCGCTGCTGTTCACCGCGCGCGGCGCCGGGCTGACCTGGGCGCAGATGGCGGACGCGCTGGGCATGAACTCGCCGCAGGCCTGCCAGCAGCGCCTCGACCGCCTGCTGGCCCGGCGCGCGCGCGACGACCACGGGCGGCGCTCGTGACGCGCGTGTCGCCGGACGAGCTGCTCGTGCTGCACGCCGTCCGGCTGCGCGGCTTCACCGACACCGCGGCGGCCGCGCGCCGCTTCGCGCTCGACCCGGACGTCGTCGCGGAGCTGCTCCTGGACCACCAGGCGCTCGGTCTCGTCTCCTGGTCGGAGTTCGCGGGGCTCGGCGGCTGGTCGCTGACCGAGCGCGGGCGCGCGCACGGCGAGCGGCTCCTCGCCGCCGAGCTCGCCGCCGCGCCGGGCGGGGACGCGACCGTGGTCGCGACCTACGCGACGTTCCTGCCGCTCAACGACCGGCTGCAGAGCGCGTGCACGAGCTGGCAGCTGCGCCCGCGCCCCGGTGACCCGCTCGCGGAGAACGACCACACCGACCCGGCGTGGGACGGGCTCGTGGTCTCGGAGCTCGACGCGCTCGCGGGCGAGCTCGTCGGGGTCGTGCACGGGCTCACCGCGGTGCTCGACCGTTTCGCGGGCTACGACCGGCGGTTCTCCGCGGCGCTCGACCGCGTCCTGGCGGGCGACGGGAGCTGGGTCAACCGCACCGGCGAGGACTCGTGCCACACCGTGTGGTTCGAGCTGCACGAGGACCTGATCGCGACGCTCGGGCAGTCGCGCGGCGCCTGACCGCGCCGGGCGGACGGCACCCCCGGGCGGTCGACGTCCCGGGCGGTCGACGCGCGCACCGCGGGCCGTGCACCGCGGGCACACGAGGTGGGCCGCGCACCGCGCAGAGCGTCCGGTCCGCCCGACCGCTCTCACGTGAGCGGCGGCAGCACCTGGTCGCGCGCGAGCACCGTCCGGAACGGGTCCCCGCGCTCCGCGACCCGGTCGAGCACGGTGCGCAGCGTGAACGCGTCGGGCCGCAGCCAGTCCTCGTCGAGCTCGTCCCACGTGATCGGCGCGGACACCGGAGCCCCGGCCGCCGCCCGCGGGCTGTACGGCGCCACGAGCGTCTTGTTGATCGCGTTCTGGGTGTAGTCGAGCCGCGCGAGCCCGCCGCGCTCGTGCACGCCCCAGCGCCAGCTCACGAGCTCGGGGACGACGGCGCCGACCGTGCGCGAGACCCGCTCGACCCACGCGCGCGTGTCGTCGAACCCCGGGCCCGGCGCGATCGGGACCCAGATCTGGATGCCGCGCCGGCCGGTGAGCTTGGGCTGGGCCCGCACGCCGAGGTGCTCGAAGGCGTCGCGGTGCAGGCGCGCGAGCAGCACGACGTCCTCCCACGCGGTCGACGTGCCCGGGTCGAGATCGACGAGCGCGTAGCTCGGGCGCTGCGGCTCGGCGGTCGGCGACGTCCACGCGTGCCACTCGAGGGCGCCGAAGTTCGCGGCCCACACGAGCGCGGCGGGCTCGTCGACCACGAGGTACGTGCGCGTGTCCCCGGGCTCGACGTCGGGCCGGTCCCACCGCGGCAGCCAGTCGGGCGCGTGCCCGGGGAGCTCCTTGTGCCAGAACCCCGAGCCGCCCGCACCCTGCGGGAACCGGTGCATGTTGAGCGCGCGGCCCTGCAGGTACGGCAGCACCACGGGCGCGATCCGCGCGGCGTAGCGGACGAGCTCGCGCTTGGTGACGGGCTCCTCGCCGGGCCGGGCCGGGAACAGGACCTTGTCGAGGTTCGTGACCTTGAGCCGCCGGCCGTGCACCTCCCACGTCCCGCCGGCGCCGAGGTCGTCGAGCGCGGCGAGCTCGTCGTCGGTCGGGGCGGCGGCGTCGGGGTGCAGCGCGACCGACGCCTGCGCCGCCGGGAGGTCCGAGCGCCACAGCCGGTCCGGGTCGGCCTTCACCTCGTCGTTGGTCCGGCCGCTCAGCACGGAGCGCGGGTGGTCCTCGGCGTCCCAGCCCTCGACGGCGTGCTCGTCGCGCTTGTGCAGCAGCAGCCACTGCTCCTTGCCGTGCGCGTCGGGCCCGCCGCTGCGCACGAGCACGAACCGCCCGTGCAGCTTGGACCCGTGCAGCTCGACGTGCAGCTCGCCCGCCGCGACCTCGGCGCCGGGGTCGTCGCTCTTGTACGGCTCCCACGTCCCCCGGTCCCACACGATGACGTCGCCGCCGCCGTACTCCCCGGACGGAATGACGCCCTCGAAGTCCTCGTACTCGAGCGGGTGGTCCTCGACGTGCACGGCCATGCGCCGGACCTTCGGGTCGAGCGTCGGCCCGCGCGGCACCGCCCAGCTCACGAGCACGCCGTCGATCTCGAAGCGCACGTCGTAGTGCAGGCGGCGGGCCCGGTGGCGCTGCACGACGAAGCGACGCTGCCCCTCGACGGGCGGGGGCGCGGGCGTGCCCGACGGCTCCGGGGTGCGGGCGAAGTCGCGCATCGCCCGGTAGGTCTCGAGCTCGCCGGTCTGCCGCTCCCGTGCTGCCACCACCTGGCTCCCTCACCTCGGCCCGCGACCACCCGGACGACGCAGCGTGCCGTGCTGCACGCGCTGCTCACGCTAGGACGGGAGGGAGCGGGCCGCACGTGAGCGCCGGTCGGCCTCGCGCGCTCGACGGGCGACGCGGGCGGTGGTCCGGCGCGGGACCGACGGGCGGCGGGGGCGGCGGTCCGGCACGAGCCCGACGGGCGACGGCGCTCACTCCCGCGTGAGCGGCGGGTGCAGGGCCGTCGCGTCGCCCCGGCGGTACACCGTGGCGGGCCGGCCGCGCCCCTCGGTGCGCGTCCGCCCGGTGTCGACGAGGAACCCCGGGGCACCGGTGACCTTCCGGTGGAAGTTGCGGGGGTCGAGGTGCTGACCCCACACGCTCTCGTAGACCTGGCGGAGCTGGGCGACGGTGAACTCCGGCGGGCAGAAGGCGGTGGCGAGCGGGCTGTACTCGAGCTTCGCGCGCGCCCGTTCCAGCCCGTCGGTCAGCACGTGCGCGTGGTCGAAGGCGAGCGGGGCGCCGAGCGCCGCGTCGACCGGCACCCAGTCGGCGGCGGCCGCGTCCGTCCCGGCGCGGGGCTCCGGGAGGTCCGGGGCGAGCGCGAGGTACGCGACGGACACGACGCGCATGCGCGGGTCACGACCGGGCTCCCCGTACGAGCCGAGCTGCTCGAGGTGGCCGGGGACGTCCCGCAGCCCGGTCTCCTCGGCGAGCTCGCGCTCCGCCGCGGCGTCGAGCCCCTCGTCCGGGCGCACGAACCCGCCGGGGAGCGCCCGCTGCCCGCGGAACGGCTCCTCCCCGCGCTCGACGAGCAGCACCTCCAGCGTCCCGGCGCGCAGCGTGAGCACGACCAGGTCGACGGTCACCGCGAACCGCGGGTAGGCGGAGGGCGTGTAGGCGCGGGGTCCCATGCCGGCCACTCTATATCGTCAACTTGACGATTAACCAGGTGCCGTTTTATCGTCATGGCGACGACAAAACAGAGGAGAGCCTCGTGGCCACGATCAGCCGCTACCCCTTCGTCCGGCACCTCCGGACGGCCCCCACCTCGCACGTCGTGCAGCTGCGCGGCGGCACCGTCCGCCGGTCCGGGACCGGGCTCTCGTTCTGGTTCCGGCCGCTCACCGCCGTCCTGTCCGAGGTCCCCGTCGACGACCGGGAGCTGCCCCTCGTGGCCCGCGCCCGCACCGCCGACCTCCAGGAGGTCACCGCCCAGGTCACGGTCAGCTACCGCTTCGAGGACCCCGAGCTCGTCGCCCGGCGGCTCGACTTCGGCATCGACCCCGGCACCGGCGCCTGGACCGCGAGCCCGCTCGACCAGGTCGCGCACCTGCTCGGCGAGCTCGCGTCCGGGCACGTCATGGACGCCCTCGCGGGCAGCACGCTGCGGGAGGCGATCTCCTCGGGCACCGGGCCGCTGCGGGCGCGCGTCACGGCGGCGCTGCTCGCCGACGACCGGGTCGCCGCGACCGGGCTGCGCGTGCTCGGCGCCCGCATCGGCTCGGTCCGGGCGGACGCCGACCTCGAGCGCGCGCTGCAGACCCCGGCCCGCGAGCAGGCGCAGTCGGAGGCCGAGCGGTCGACGTTCGAGCGGCGCGCGCTGGCCGTCGAGCGCGAGCGCGCGATCGCCGAGAACGAGATGACGAACCGCATCGAGCTCGCCGGCCGCGAGCAGCAGCTCGTCGCGCAGGAGGGCACCAACGCACGCGCCCGCGCGGACGAGGCGGCCGCCGCCGCGCTCATCGAGGCCCGGGCGCACGCGGACCGTCAGCGCGTGCTCGCCGCCGCGACCGCGGAGGCTGCGCGGCTGCAGGGCGAGGCCGAGGGCGCCGCCGAGAGCGCCCGCATGGCCGCCTACGCCGACGTGCCGCGCGAGGTGCTGCTCGCCGTGGCGCTGCGTGAGCTCGCCGGGAACCTGCCCGCGATCGGCCAGCTCACGCTGACCCCGGACGCGCTCACCGGGGCGCTGACCGCGCTGACCGCCGGGCGGGGTGAGTGACGTGACGCTCGCCCCGCGCGCCGTCGTCGTGCACCGCCGCAGCGCGCTCGACGAGCTCGTCGACCGGCACGGCACCCGCGGGCAGGCCGAGTTCTTCCTGCGCACGCGCGGCCGCGACCTCGCGGACGTGCAGGCGAGCCACGACGCGCTCGCTGACGCCCTCGCCCGGACCCGCGCCGCCATCCCGGCGCACTGGCGGCGCGGGGACGTCGACCGCGACGACCTGCACCGCTTCGCCTTCGAGCCGCAGGACGTGTGCGTCGTCGTCGGGCCCGACGGCCTGGTCGCGAACACCGCCAAGTACGTCGGCTCCCAGCCTGTCGTGGGCGTCGACCCCGAGCCGGGGCGGAGCGCCGGCGTCCTCGTGCGCCACCGCCCGGCGACGGTCGCGCGGGTGCTCGACGCGGTCGTGCGCGGCACCGCCCGCGTCGAGCCGCGGGCTCTCGTGCGCGCGTCGCTCGACGACGGCACGTCCCTCGAGGCGCTCAACGACGTCTACGTCGGGGACGCGGGCCACCAGTCGGCCCGGTACGCGCTGCACGTCCCGGGCGGGGCGAGCGAGGCGCAGTCCTCCTCGGGCGTCGTCGTCACGACCGGGACGGGCGCCACCGGGTGGGCCGCGTCGCTCGCCCGGGGCCGGGCCGACGCTCCCCCGCTCCCGGGCCCGGCGGAGCCCGCGCTGGCCTGGTTCGTGCGGGAGGCGTGGCCCTCGCCGAGCACCGGGACGACGCTCACCGCGGGGACGCTGCCCGCCGGAGCCGAGCTCGGCCTCGTCGTGGGCTCGGAGTCGCTGGTCGTCTTCGGCGACGGCCTGGAGGCGGACCGCCTGACCGCGACGTGGGGCCAGACCGTGCGCGTCGGGCTCGCCGCACGCACGCTCCAGCTCGTCGTCTGACAGTGCCCGGGGAGCGCGCCCGGGGACCTCAGCCGAGCGCGGCGAGCAGCTCGCCGCACGCCGCCTCGCACGCCCGGCACGCCTCGGCGCAGACCCGGCAGTGCTCGTGCATCCCGGCGTGCTGCCCGCACTCGTCGCCGCACGCGACGCACGCCGCGATGCACGCGGTGAGCAGCGCGCGCGTCACGTTCGCGTCGAAGCCCGTGTGCCGGGACAGCACCCGGCCCGTCGTCTCGCACACGTCCGCGCAGTCGAGGTCGCTGCGGATGCACTTCCGCAGGTCCGCGACCATCTCCTCGCCGAGACAGGCGTCGGCGCACGCCGTGCACGCCTGCGCGCACTCGATCGCGACGTCGATCACGCGCGCGAGCAGCCCGCGGTCCAGGGCGCTCGGGGCGGGGTGGCTCCTCATCATCGTGGCGGTCTGCATGGCGTCCTCCTGGGGACGTGGCTCCGGAGGCGGAGGACGCCCGTCGTGCGGGTGGGGACGCGCACCGCCGATGACCCCTCCACGCTAGGGCCGGGCCCGCCGGGTCGCACGCGGGTGCGGCCCGGGACGTGCGGAGCAGGACGCCCGGGCTGCCGGACCGCTGCGACGCCGCGCGTCAGCCCTGCCGCGACCGGTCCGGGAGCTGCTGGACCGACCACTCGTTGCCGTCCGGGTCCGCGAACCCCGTGAAGCGACCCCACGGGTGGTCCTCGACCGGTGGCGCCTCGATCCCCCGCGCGAGCAGGTGCTCGCGTGCGGCGTCCGCGTCGTCGACGACGACCTGCAGCCCGCGCACCGACCCGGGCTCCGCGTCCGAGAGCCCCAGCCCGAATGCGATCGAGCACGCGGAGCCGGGCGGGGTCACCTGCACGAACCGCAGGTTCTCCGCGACCACGTTGTCCTGGTCGGCGACGAAGCCGACCTTGTCCACGTAGAACTCCTTGGCCCGGTCCACGTCGCTGACCGGGACGATCACGAGCTCGAGCCTGAAGTCCACGGGTGCCTCCACCGACCGGGCCGCCGACCCGACGCCGGCGGCGGGCCCCCATCGTCCCGCCGACCACCGGCGCCGCGACAGGCCCTGACCCGGGTGGCGCGCTGCCCCTTCGGCCCTTCCTCGGCACCGCCCCCGTGCCCGGGCGTCGCGAAGGCCCCACCGGGCGCAGCGAGCGGTTGCGCCGCCCCGCACGGCACGCGAGCATCGCGCGATGACGAGCCCCGAGCGTGAGCACGACCTGGTCCTGCACGGTGCGACGGGCTTCGTCGGGCGGCTCGTGGCCGCGCACCTCGCGGAGCACGCGCGCCCGACGGCCCGCATCGCTCTCGCGGGCCGCTCGCTCGAGCGGCTCGCGGAGGTCCGCGCGGGTCTCCCCGCACGGGCGCACGGCTGGCCGCTCCTCGTGGCCGACGCGCACGACGACGCGTCGCTCGCCGCCCTCGCCGCTGCCACCCGCGCCGTCGTGACGACGGTCGGCCCGTACGCCCGGCACGGGCTGGCGCTCGTCGGGGCGTGCGCCGAGGCGGGCACGCACTACGCCGACCTGACCGGCGAGGTGCTGTTCGTGCGGGACGCGGCCGACCGGTTCGACGCCGTGGCGCGCCGGACGGGCGCGCGCCTCGTGCACGCGTGCGGCTACGACTCGGTGCCGTCGGACCTCAGCGTCCTGCTGCTGCACCGCCGCTGCGCCGACGACGGCGCGGGGGCGCTGAGCGAGGTCCGCCTCGTGGCGACGGCGCGGGGCGGGTTCAGTGGCGGGACCGTCGAGTCGATGCGCGGCGTGGTCGAGGAGGCGCTGCGCTCGCCCGACGCCCGCCGCGTCCTGGCCGACCCGTTCTCGCTGAGCCCCGACCGCGCCGCCGAGACGTCCGTGCCGCAGCCGTCGGACGCACCCGCACCGCGCCGGGGCCCGGACGGGCGGTGGACCGCGCCGTTCCTGATGGCCTCGTTCAACAGCCGGGTCGTGCGGCGCAGCAACGCGCTGCAGGACTGGGCGTACGGGCGCTCGCTGCGCTACGGCGAGGTCATGGGGGTGGGCCGCGGCGCGCGCGGGGCGGTGGCGGCGGCGGGCGTCACCGCGGCGCGCGGGCTGCTCCCGGCGGCCATGGCGTTCCCGCCGACGCGCGCGCTCCTCGACCGCGCCCTCCCGGCGCCGGGCTCGGGGCCGTCCGAGGAGACGCGCGCCCGGGGCTGGTTCCGGATGCAGACCGACGCGATCACGACGTCCGGCCGCCGCTACCGGGCCGTCGCGGCGGCGCAGGGCGACCCCGGCTACGCCGCGACGGCGGTCATGATCGGCGAGGCGGGCCTCGCGCTCGCGCTCGACGGGGACCGGCTCCCCGACCGCGCGGGCTCGCTGACCCCGGCGACCGGCCTCGGCGACGTCCTCGTCGAGCGCCTGCGCGCCGCGGGCCACACCTATGACGTCGTCGAGCTCCGGCCGGCGTCCGCGCCCCGGGGCGCCTGAGGTGCACACTCGTCGGGTGCACGAGGTCCACCGGTACGACGTCGAGGTCGTGCACCTGCTCGTCTCGCCGCGGCACGCGTACGCGGGGCGCCCGCGGGACGGCGCCGCGGACGTCGAGACGACCGACGCGGCGGCCGTCGAGGTCGTCGCCGGGAAGGGGATCGTGGGCGACCGCTTCTTCGGGCACGCCGCCCACGCCGACGCCGCCGTGACGCTCCTCGCGGTCGAGGCGCTCGAGGCGATGGCCGCCGAGCTCGGCGCTCCCCCGTTCGACCCGCTGCGCGCGCGCCGCAACGTCGTCCTGCGGGGTGCCGAGCTCGGCCCGCTGCTCGGCGAGGAGCTCGTCCTGGAGCAGCCGGGGGCAGCCGTCCGGCTGCGCGCTGCGACCGCGGCCGCCCCCTGCTCGTGGATGGACCACGTGCTCGCGCCGGGCGCGCTGACGGCGATGCGCGGCCGGGGTGGGCTGCGCTGCCGTCCGCTGACGACCGGGACGCTGCGGCGGGGCCCGGCCACGCTCGTGAGCGCCGTGCCGCTCGACCCCGCCC
>NZ_JBFTER010000054.1:0-30164 GCF_047229345.1 Cellulomonas jepli
GAGCGTCCCCGGCGCCTGGCGCCCGCGCACGCCCCCGCCCGGCGGGCGCCCGGCGACCGCGCCGCAGCCCGGCCAGGAGTCGGTGTGGGACTACCCGCGCCCGCCGCGCGTCGAGCCGAGCGCCGAGCACGTCGTCGTCCTGCTCGGCGCGTCCGTGGTCGTCGACACCCGCCGCAGCCTGCGCGTGCTCGAGACCTCGCACCCGCCCGCGTACTACCTGCACCCCGACGACGTCGCGCCCGGCGCCCTGGTCCCCGTCCCCGGCGCGACGTCGTGGTGCGAGTTCAAGGGCCGCGCGACGTACTGGGACGTCGTCGGGCACGACGCCGCGGGGCGCGAGGTCCGCGCACGCCAGGCCGCGTGGGGCTACGCGTCTCCGAGCCGGGGGTACGAGCAGCTCGCCGGGTACGTCGCGCTGTACCCGGGGCGCATGACCCGCTGCACGGTCGACGACGAGGTCGTCGCGGCGCAGGAGGGCGACTTCTACGGCGGCTGGCGCACGAGCCGCGTCGTCGGGCCGTTCAAGGGGGCGGACGGCACGCGAGGCTGGTGACCGTCGGCCGCGCCGGCGGTCACTCCCTCACGCCTCGGGTGGCCACCGCAGGCCGCACAGCTCCGGCCAGGGGCACACCCGCGGCCGGTCGTCGGTCGGCGCCGCGGGCACGGGCGGAGGCGTCGTACCCGCCAGCCGCGCCGTGAGCTGGGGGAGGGCGAGCTCGCGCACGAGCGCGACGAGGTGCGCGCCCACGACGGGCACGTCGTCCGGCACGCGGACCGTCAACCAGTGGTCGTGCGGCTCGTCCACGAGGTACCCGATCCGCTCCTGCCAGCCCGTCGGGATCCACCGGGCGCTCGCGGTGGGGCGGGTGGGGACACGCCCCTCGGCGTGCGCCGCGTCCCAGTCGGCCGCGGGGAAGTACGCGAGGTTGACCGTGAGCAGCACGGCCGACCGGCTGCTGGCGACGGACCGCTGGATGCCGAGGAGCCCGTGGTCGCCGTCGGCATTGGTCAGGCGGAAGGCCTGGCCCGACCCGCGGAAGCCGGCCGCGCGCAGCGCAGGAGCCACCGAGGTGCGCAGCATCGCAGCGACGAGGGCGGGGGCGTCCGCTGCGTCGGTGTCCATGCGGAGGATGTCGGCGTGCGAGCCCGCCGGGTTGAGGTGGAGCGGCCTCCCCAGGCCGGTCCGGCCGGTCGAGCTCGCAGTCCCCGACGGCAACGAGCTCCGCCTCAGCCCTCCGCGGTGATCCGGACGATGACGCGCGGCTTCTGGCGCCGCGCCGCGAGGCGCTCGACGAGCATGAACGCCCGGTACTCGAGCCCGTAGCGGTCCTCGAACAGGTCCGAGCAGCGCGCGACCTCCGCGGGGTCCGTGACCAGCCGGGCGTCGCCCGGGACGGCCACGGCGTCGTCGGGCACCGAGCCGCTGCGGCTGCACGGGCGGAGCTCGACGCGGGTGGTGTGCCGCAGCCGCTTGACCTTGCCGCTCTCGTCGGGCGTCGTCACGAGCAGCTCGTCGCCCTCCCGGACGACCCAGACGGCTGTCGAGACGGGCTCGCCCGAGCGGCGGAACGTCGTGAGCGACACGAACCGCTCGTCGCCGAGCGCGGTGAAGGCGTGCGTGGGCAGGCTCGTCATGGTGGTCCTCGTCGTCGTCGCGGCAGGGGAGCGCACCGGTGGTCTCCACCCTCGGGGCCGAGCGGCCCAGGGTCCACCCTCACCGACCGCGGCCGTTTCCGACACCGGAGCGTCACACGGGACGCCCCGGCGGGGGCCCGGGCACTCCTAGGCTGTCCGCGAGAGCGCGGCGACGACCCGCGCGGAGCTGCTGGGAGGACGGCCATGACGGCGACGAACCCGCGGATCGCCCCCATCGAGCGCGCGACGCAGCGGACGTGGGACGACTGGCTGCGGTTCCTCGACTCCGTGGGGGCCGCGGACCTCGACCACGGGCGGATCGCGCAGCACGTGCACGACGAGCTGGCCCGTGCGGGGACCGAGAGCGCCGGCTGGTGGGCGCAGTCCGTCACGGTCGCCTACGAGCAGCACGTCGGCCGTCGCCTGCCCGGGCAGCAGCCCGACGGGACGTTCCAGGCGAGCGTCAGCCGCGCGACCCCCCTCGCGATGGCCGAGCTGATCGAGCGGTGGACGGCGTTCGCCGCCACCGACCCCCAGGTGGAGGGCCTCGCCGCCGGGGAGCCGCGGCTCAGCGGGACCGAGAAGCGCATGCACTGGCGCAGCAGGGCCGGCGACGGGTACGCCGTCGCGGTCGCGAGCGAGCCGAGGGCGGGCGGGACGGCGTCGCTCGTCGTGACGCTCACCGGGCTCCCGTCTCCCGAGGCGAGCTCCGAGGCGCGGGAGCGCTGGACCGCGGCCGTCACCCGGTTCCTCGGCACGGTCTGACCCGCGAGCACGACAGGACGTCCGCGCCGCACGAGGCGCGGAGCGATCGAGAGGGAGACATGGACATCCTCGTCACCGGCGGCGCCGGGTTCATCGGGAGCACGATCGCGTCGGCGGCGCTGGACGCCGGGCACCGGCCGATCGTCCTCGACAACCTCGTCACCGGCCGCCGTGAGTTCACCGCGGGGCGGACGTTCTACGAGGGTGACATCGCCGACCGGGCGCTCGTGCACCGCGTCTTCGACGAGAACCCGGACATCGCCGCCGTCGTGCACTGCGCGGCCCTCATCGTCGTGCCCGACTCCGTCGCGCACCCGATCGACTACTACCGCGCCAACGTCACGAAGACGATCGACCTCGTCGAGACGCTCGTCGAGCGCGGCTGCCACCGGCTGATCTTCAGCAGCTCCGCGTCGATGTACCGCCCGAGCGACGACTTCAGCGTCGACGAGTCCTCGCCGCTGGCCCCGACCAGCCCGTACGCCCGCACCAAGATGATGGTCGAGGGCGTGCTCGAGGACGTCGCCGCCGCGACCGACCTGCGCGTGCTGTCCCTGCGCTACTTCAACCCGATCGGCGCGGACCCGCAGCTGCGCACCGGCCTCCAGCTCGCCGCGCCGAGCCACGCGCTCGGCCAGCTCGTCGACCGGCACCGTGCCGGGCGGCCGTTCGCGCTGACCGGGGTCGACTACGGCACGCGCGACGGCTCCGGGATCCGGGACTACGTGCACGTGTGGGACCTCGCGCTCGCGCACGTCGCGGCGCTCGAGCGGTTCGACGACGCGCTCGCCGGGGACCGGCACGCGGTCGTCAACCTCGGCACCGGCATCGGCACGACCGTCAAGGAGCTCGTCGCCGCGTTCGAGGAGGTCACGGGCGACCGGGTCGAGGTCGTCGAGCACCCCCGCCGCCCGGGGGACTCCGCGGGCGCGTACACGCGCAGCGACCGGGCCCGTGAGGTGCTCGGCTGGGAGGCGCAGCGGTCGGTGCAGGAGGGGATCGCGGACTCCCTCGCGTGGATCGAGAAGCGCGGCACGGTGCTGCCGGACCTGGCGGTCTGACGGCGCGGGTGCGCACCGGGGTCTCCGCGGTCCGTCGGGGCGGGGTACGCGCCGGGGCCTGGGGGTCTGACGGCAGGGGGTGCGGGCGCCGCGCGCGGGTGCGCCGGCCGGGCAACCGCCAAGATGGGCGGATGAAGGTCTCGCGCCGCTCCCACGTCCCGCCGTTCGCCGTCATGGAGGTCCTCGCGGCCGCCAACGCCCGCCGCGCCGCGGGAGAGTCGGTGCTCAACCTGTGCGCGGGCGAGCCGTCGACGGGCGCGTCGGACGTCGTGCGCGACCGGGCGGTCGAGATCCTCACGTCCGGGAGCCTCGGGTACACCGAGGCGCTGGGTGCGCCGCCGCTGCGGGCCGCGATCGCGGGGCACTACGCGCGCTGGTACGGCGTCGACGTGGACCCGGCGCGCGTCGCGGTCACGACCGGGTCGTCGGGCGGGTTCATGCTCGCGTTCCTCGCGGCGTTCGACGTGGGCGACCGCGTCGCGCTGGCCCGCCCCGGCTACCCGGCGTACAAGAACATCCTCGCGTCGCTCGGCTGCGAGGTCGTCGAGCTCGCGTGCGGCCCCGAGACCCGCTACCAGCCGACGGTCGCGCAGCTCCAGGAGGCGTACTACGCGGGCGGGCTCGACGGCGTCGTCGTCGCGAGCCCCGCGAACCCGACCGGCACGATGATCGCGGCCGACGAGCTCGCTGCGCTCGCGGCCTGGTGCGCCGAGTTCGACGTGCGCCTCATCAGCGACGAGATCTACCACGGCATCACCTACGGCTCGGTGCCCGACGGCGGCGCCCCCGACCTCGGGAGCCCGCGCACCCCGGTGGCCGTCACCGGGGGAGTGGCCCCGGCCGAGACCGTGGGGTCCGCCGGCGCGGCGACCGCCGCCCAGTTCCTCGACCAGGGTGCCGTCGTCGTGAACTCGTTCTCGAAGTACTGGGCGATGACGGGCTGGCGCCTCGGGTGGCTGCTGCTGCCCGAGGACCTCGTGGCGCCGGTCGACGCCCTCGCGAGCAACGTCGCGCTGTGCCCGCCCGCGCTCGCGCAGCACGCCGGCGTCGCGGCGTTCTCACCCGAGGGCTACGCGGCCGCGCACGAGAACGTGGCGCGCTACGCGCAGTCGCGCACCCTGCTGCTCGACCGGCTGCCCGAGCTCGGCTGGGACCGGGTGGCACCGGCCGACGGCGCGTTCTACCTCTACGCCGACATCAGCGCGTCGGGGCTCGACTCGGTGACGTGGTGCGAGCGGCTGCTCGCCGAGGCGGGCGTCGCGCTCACCCCCGGCACCGACTTCGACGGCGTCGACGGGCGGGACTGGGTACGGCTGTCGTTCGCGTCGTCGGTCGACGTCGTCCGCGAGGCGGTCGACCGCGTCGTGGCGTGGCAGCGCACGCTCTGACGCCGAGACCTGTCGGTGCCCGTCAGCTGTCCGTGGTGCCCGCCGGGCGGGGGGTCGACGCGCGGACGTCGTGCGCGACCGCGAACGGCACACCCCCGGCCACCAGGTCGAGGAGGTCCGAGCCGTGCCGCACGAGCGGCCGGGAGTCCTCGACCGCGTCGGGCCGGGCGACCTCCTCGGGGGACAGGAGGCTCTCGGTCAGGTCGTGCGCCCGGTCGTCGCTCCGGTCCTCCGTGCGGTCCTCGACGCGTTCGTCGGTCGTGCTCTCGGTACCGGTGGCTCCCTGCATAGTGCCCTCCTGGGCTGGTCGCTCGGGTGGTGGCGACTGCTGTCGTGGTGGTGTCAGCAGCCGGTCGTGCGCGCGTACGTCCGGGTCGATCCTGACGGCGTCCGCGTCGCTGTGGGGCCTCGGTGCGGCGGGTGTGCCGTGCGTGCCCGGCACCGCAGCCTGGGGGTGGCTCCGCGGGGCACGGCGTGCGCTCCGTGGCTCGTCACGTGCGCTCCCCGGCGCCGTGCCGCCCGTCACCGGACGCCCGGGCCTGCGCCGCCACGGCGTCGCCGACGCCCTCGACGTCCTCGGCACCTGCGCCGGGGACGACCTGCGCCCGGACGGCCGCCGCCCGGGGCCACGCGCGCGCCAGCGTGTACAGCTCGCGCGTGCGTGCGGCGAACCCCGCCTCGGCCGGCCGCGGGCCCGTCGACTCCGGGGGCGCGACGTCCTGCCCGACCCGCCGGGACGCGAGCTGCAGCGCCGCGGCGGACGCGACCGGGTCGGTGTGGTCGTGCGCGGGCACGTACGGGGTGAGGACGCGCAGCGCGTCGCCGATCTCGACGACGAGCCGGACCTCGCGGATCCGTGCGTCGGCGGAGAACGTCGTCCGCAGGCGGCTCGGCGGGGCGTGGTCGAGGTGCGGTGCGTGGGCCCACAGGCCGGCCCACACCGGCCACAGCACCCACAGCCGCCGGCGGGTCGCGACGTCGGCGGCGACCGTGGCGGCGAAGCCCACGACGAGCCCGGCCGCGACGAGCAGGATCGCGGAGCTCAGCGCCGCCTGCTCCGCGGTCCCGAGCAGCCCGACGTCCGCCCCGGGCGAGACCACGAGGGCCCCGAGGTGCAGCGCCTTGAGCGCGGTGTACAGCACGCCGAGCACCTGCCCGGCCCCGAGCCCGACGAGCCGGACCCCGAGCACGCCGCGGGCGAGTCGGCCGTTGCGCAGCGCGACGCGGGCCCCGGCGGTCAGGGCGACGGCCAGCGTCGTGAGGAACGCGACCCAGTGCACGAGCCACGGGACCGACGACGCGTACACCGCGGCCCGGTCCTCCGCGGTCGCCGGCAGCGCGCCCCACGCGTCGACGAGCGGCGCCGCGAGCATGAGCCCGAGAACGACCCAGACCGCCCGCGGCACGGTGCGGCGCTCACCCGTGATCCGGTGCGTGAACGCCACGACCGCCACCGCGCTGACCACGACGAGCGCGTGCTCGACGGCCGCGAGCACGGTCGTGCGCCCGAGCGCCTCGCCGACCGCGTCGAGGTCGAGCGTCCGGCCCGCGGCGAGGGCGGCGACCGCCACGAGCAGCGACCGCGCCCCGGTGCCCCGGACCGCGCGCACGACCTCGACGACGGTCACGGCCCAGAGCACCACGACCCCGGCGGTGACGAGCTCATCCACGACGCAGCCTCCCGCTCAGCGCGCGCCGCAGCGCCTCCGCCTCCCGGTCGCCGAGGCGGTCCGCCTCGGTCGCGTCCCGCAGGGTCAGCAGGGACGCGAGGACCTCGGCCTCGCGCTCGGCGGCGACGCCGTAGTCGCTGCGTCGGTGCAGCGCACCGAGGACCGTGCCGGCGTCGAGGTCGGGCACCACGCGCGCGAGGACCTCGCGGAGCGCCTCGCCGGAGCACGCGGCCCCGGGGTGCCGCAGGATCATGTGGGCGAGCTCGTGGCGGACCGTGTGGTCCCGCAGCACGGGGTCGGCGTCCTCCGGGACGAGGACGAGGTCGAGGTGCTCGCTCTCCCACCACGCACCGCACGCGGCGTCCGCGAAGAAGGCAGCGGGTGCCGTCTCGACGAGCAGGGGCCGCTGCCGCTGCTCCGCGAGGTGCTGGACGAGGGCGTCGACGGTCGCGGGCCCGCGCAGGCCCAGCTCGTCGAGCGCCTCCTCAGCCCGGCGTCGGGCGCTGGTCATCTCTCGTCTCCCCCTGGGTCCTGCCGTGCACACCCTCCAGCTCGCGGACGCGCTCGACCATGAGCAGCAGGGCGTCGATGCTCTGCTGCGACAGGCCGGACGCGCGCAAGGCGACCGAGCGCACGCCCGCGTCCCGCATCGCGGCGACGAGCGCGAGCTGGCGCTCGATCTCGCCGGCCCGCTCGTCGTCGAAGAAGTAGGCGGGGTGCACGCCGAAGAACGAGGCGAGCGCCTCGAGGTGCCGCTTCGTCGGGTTGTCGCGCCGACCGGTGCGCAGCTGCCACACGTACGTCGCGGAGATCGACGGCCCCCCGGCGGTGCGGCTGATCGCCTGGGCGACCTCGTCGTGCGTGTACTCGCGGTCCGGCGACGGGCGCATCGTGGTGAAGAGCCGGTCGAGCTTGGCGGCGAGACCGCTGCCGCCCGTGGTTGGCTCGTCCTGCTCCGCCATGCCGCTCCGTCCTGGGAGGACCTGCTGAGATGAACCGGTCGAGTCGATCACATGAACTGCCGTGGAGCATCTCAGACCGGACATCCCGAGACAAGCACCCGTCGGCGCGCGCGGGTGATGACGGCCCCGACGTGCGGGCCGCACGCGCCCTGAGCCGGGTCCTCGGGCCCCTGCCCAGCACGGTGCTCGCAACCGTCGTCGCGGCGTGGGCCGGCGGGGCCGAGGGTCGGGGCCGGGCCGTCGCGCTGACCGTCGGGCTCTTCGCCGGGGCCACGCTCCTCGCGCTCGCGCTCGTGCGGCTCGTCGGCGGACCGGGCTCCGTGACGCGGCGGCGGGCGGTCCCCTGGGTGCTCGCCGCGGAGCTCGTCGCGCTCGCGGTCGGCGTCGCGCTCGGCCTGCCCGACGAGGTGGTCCGCGCGTTCGTCGCCTACTTCGCCACCGGGCTCGTCGCGCTCGCGGGTGCCCGGTGGGACGTCTCGGCGCACGGCCTCCTCGCGGGGACCCTCGTCGGGCTGCTGCTCGGGTGGTTCCCGGTGGTCGGCGTGGCCGGCGTCGCGGTGCTCGCGGCGCTCGTGTGGTCGCGGGTGCGACTGCGGCAGCACACCGTCGCGCAGGCGGTCGTCGGGGCCGTCGTCGGGGTGCTGCTCGGGTTCGTCGCGACGCTCGGCTCGGGCGGCTGACGCCGGCCATCGGCGCCGGGGCGCCCGGGTGTGGCGCGGCTACGGGGTCGACGACGGGAGGTCGGTGCGGCCCGTCGCGGCCACCGTCCCGGTCAGACCGGCACGAGCACCTCGTGGGCGCCGACCGGCACCTCGACGTCGATCCGGTCCCCGGCCCGGACGAGGCCCGACGCCAGGACGATGCTCATGACGCCGGCCTTGCGGACGAGGTTGCCGTCCGCGTCACGCCCGAGCACCGCGCGCATGAGACCGTCGGCGAACCCGTCGATCTGCGTGCACGGGTTCCGCAGGCCGGTGAGCTCGACGACCGCGTGGCGGCCCAGGTGCAGGCGCGTCCCGCGCGGCAGCGCGAGCAGCTCGACGCCCTGGGTCGTGACGTTCTCGCCCATCTCCCCGGGCCGGACGACGAACCCGCCGGTCGCGACCTCGTCGAACAGCTCGGCGTGGATCAGGTGGACCTGCCGCAGGTTGGGCGGCGGGTCGGGGCGGTGGCGGCGCGAGCGGTGCTGGACGGTCACGCCGCAGTGCGCGTCCCCCTCGACGCCCAGGCCCGCGACGAGCCGGATCTCCTCCTCGACGGGCTTGCTGAACGCGTGCCGCGGGCTGCGGCTGACCGAGAGGACGGAGGGCTGGACGAGCGCGTCGGTGCTCACGCGTCCCATCCTCCCCGGGGCGCGGCCGGGGCGCCAGGCTCGGCGGCGAGGACCGGCGCGAAGTGCTCGACCACCGGGAACGGGTCGTAGAACCGGTGCAGCAGCTCCCGCCAGCGTGCGTAGCCGGCCGAGCCGCGGAACCCCTCGGTGTGGTGCTCGACCGTCTCCCACCGCACGAGCAGCAGGTAGGTCCCCGGGCTCTCGACCCCGCGTGAGAGCGTGACGCGCCCGACGCCGGGCATCGCGCTGATGATCGGCAGCGCCTCGGCGAACGCCGCCTCGAACTCCGCGGCGCGGGCGGGGTCGACGGGCAGCAGGGCGTGCTCGAGGATCATCGGCCGATCGTGGCACGCGCTCCGCGTCCCGGGGGCGTCCCGGGCGGCGGAGCGAACCCCGGGTCGCGCGGCCTGCGGGGCACACGGCAGACCTGCGCCGGCCGTGCGTTCTGCCTACGCCGGAGGTCGCGCCGGAGGCCTCGCCCGCCGGACGCAACCTTCAGGACACGCACCGGACGTACGGTGCGGACATGGACGTGGCGGTGCTGGGAGCGACGGGTGACGTCGGACGACAGGTGTGCACGCAGCTCGTGGAGCGGCGGGTCCTGCCGACGTCGTCGCGGCTCCAGCTCGTCGGGCGCGCGGGCGGGTCGTCGGCGCGCGCGACGCACGGGCTGCGCGCCGACCTCGTCGACGCGTACGACGAGCACGCGCCGCTGATCGACGTCGCGCTCACGCCCGAGGACGTCGTCGCGGACGTCGTGGTCGTGTGCGCGGGCGTCACCGCGCCGCCGCGCGCCGGGGCGTCGACCGACCGCACGCGGCTCGCGGCCGAGAACCACGCGGTGTTCGACGCGTACGCCCGGGCGCTCGCCGCGCACGGGTCCGGCAACGAGGTCGTCGTCGTCGTGTCGAACCCCGTCGAGCTGGGGGTGGCCGTGATGGCTCGCACGCTCGGCCGGCACCGGGTGATCGGGATGGGCGCGTGGCTCGACACCCTGCGCTTCCGGCGCGAGATCGCGGTGTCGCTCGGGCTGCGCCGGCACCGGATCGGCGGGTTCGTCGCCGGCCAGCACGGCTCCGACCTCGTGCCGCTGTGGTCGACCGTGCGGGTCAGCGGGCTCGACCGGGCGGAGCGCCGGCGGGCGATCGACGGCCTGCGGCGCGGGCGGACCCTCGCGACGTTCGGCGCCGAGATCGCCGACGCGCAGACCGAGCTGCTCGCGCTCGCGGCCGAGGACATCGGGGCGGCGTTCGACCTGATCGACTCCTGGCCGCCGGACCTGCGCGCGGTCGCCCGGCCCTGGATGACGCACCAGAGCGGCGCCAAGACCGCGGCCGGCACGGCGAGCGCGACCGTCGACCTCGTCGACACGCTGCTCGACGGCCGGGAGATCGTCGTCGCCGGGCAGGTGCTGCTCGACGGCGAGGTCAGCGTGGGCGGCGCACCGCTCGACGGGGTGCTGGGCGTGCCCGTGGTCCTCGGCCCCGAGGGGTGGACGCGCGCGCTGCTCGACGAGCCCGCACCCGACGAGGCCGAGCTGCTCGTGCGGTGCCGCGACCGGATCGACGCGAGCCTCGCGCCGTGGGGGCTCGGGCGGACGGAGGTCGGGGCGTGAACGGGCACGGGACGGAGGGTGGCGTGGACGACGGCGGCGTGGCGCACGGACGGGTGCCGGACGGACGGGTGCCGGGCGGACGGGTGCCGGGCGGACGGGTGCCGGGCGGACGGGTGCCGGGCGGACGGGTGCCGGGCGGACGGGTGCCGGACCGACGCGTGCCGGACGGACGGGTGGGAGACGACGGCGACGTGCGGGACGTGACCGGCGAGCGGTGGGTCGCGCTCGTGCGCGGCGCCGACCGTCCGGGCACGCTCACTGCCCTGACCAGCGTCTTCTCGACGCGCGGCGTCAGCTTCGAGTCGCTCGCGACGGGCGCGGTCGACGGTGACGTCGGGGCGATCGCGGTGACGTTCCGCGCGACCGCCCGGCGTCAGCACCTCCTGGTCCGCACGGTCGAGCGGCTGTCCGTGGTCCGCTCGGTCGAGGTGCGCGCGGCCGAGGACCCGGCGGTGCGCGCGGCCGGCGTCGTCGTCATGCCGGACCACGTCCCCTTCACGCCGCCGCCGCACGCGGCCGTCCGGTGGTCGGGGGACACGTCGGCGGGGCAGCCGGTGCTCGTCGAGGGCTCGTTCGCGGACGTCGCGGAGGTCGTGCACGCGGCGCGGGCGCGCGGCGCGACGACGACGGCCCTGGTGATCCTCGGCGTCTGACCGGCGTCTGACCGGCGTCCGACCGGCGTCCGACCGGCGTCCGACCGGCGCTGCACGCCCGTCGCTCGGCGCCGGGCCACCGGCACCCGGCCGCCGCGCGCTCCCGGCCCCGGGGCAGCCGCGACCGTTGCCCGCGTCCGGCGCACCGGTCTAGCGTCGCTCGCGAGACCCCAGGGGAGCGACCGTGCCGAACGCGTACAACGACCGGATCGTCCACGAGTTCCGCGCGCGCCACGGCCGCGTCGCCGAGTACGAGGGCAGCCGGCTGCTGCTCCTCACGACCCGCGGCGCGCGCACCGGGCGCCCGCACACGACCCCGCTCGGCTACCTGCCCGACGGCGACCGCGTGCTCGTCATCGCGTCGTCCCTCGGGGCGCCGACCCACCCGGCGTGGTTCCACAACCTCGTCGCCGACCCGACCGTCACGGTCGAGGACGGCGTGTTCGCCTACGAGGCGCGCGCGGAGGTCCTGACCGGCGAGGAGCGCGACCGCCTGTACGCGCGCGCCGTCGAGGCGGACCCGGGGTGGGCCGAGTACCAGGCGCGCACGAGCCGGGTGATCCCGGTCGTCGCGCTGCACCGCGTCTCCGGCGGCCCACCGCAGGGCGCGTCGTGGGGTCAGGCGCTCGTGCTGCTGCACGACGCGTTCCGCCGCGAGCTCGCGCTGGTCCGGGACGAGGTGGCGCGCGGGGGGACCCGGCTCGGCGCGCAGCTGCGGGTCTCGTGCCTCACGGTGTGCTCCGGCCTGCACCGGCACCACGAGGGCGAGGACGCCGGGATGTTCCCGATGCTCGCGCGGGACCCCTCACTGACGCCGGTCCTGGACCGCCTGCGCGCCGAGCACGCCGTGATCAAGGACCTGCTCGACGAGCTCCAGGCGGTCGTGGGCGCGGACGTCGCGCACCGGGACGCGACGCTGCGGGAGGTCGACCGCCTCGTCGACGAGCTGGGCCGGCACCTCGCCTACGAGGAGGAGCAGCTCGTCCCGGTGCTCGACGCGGCCCGCGCCTGACGCGGGCCGGCCCCGGCGCGCGGTGCCGGGTCGGGCTCGTCGCCACCCGTCCCGCCGTGGCGCGCTGGACCACGAGGCCGAGCACGCCGCCGCCGGCCCGTGCGGGCGGTGCTCCGGGAGGCGGGCTCGGCGGCCGTGCGGGGGAGCGGGCGGCGGATCCCCCGGCGCGACCGCCGGACGCGCCCGGCGGCGGGTACGCTGGCGCAGCACGCCCAACTGAACACGCTGCTCGAACCGTGGCGGGAGAGTCCTCCCGCCGTCGGCCCGGCCCGCCCCACGAGGAGCCGAGCCGCCCGGGGAGGCGCCGAAGGAGCAAGCCCCTCCCCGGGAAACTCTCAGGCCCCCGTACCGCCACGGCGAGGCAACTCTGGAAAGCGGCCACCCGGCGACGGGCGGCCCACCGACGGTGCAAGCCGGCGCGCCCCGGGGTCCCGCTCACCGCGAGGCCCATGGCGGACCGGCAAAACTCTCAGGTCGCGTGCCCCCGGGCGCGCGGATGACAGAGCGGGGAGGCCACCCGTCCGTCCCGGTGCCCGCCGGACGACCCCCGGAGGCCCTCGTGACCGATCTCGACCAGACCGCCGTGACGCACCTCAGCGCCGACGAGCTGTCCCACCGCACCGACGCCGCGCGCGACTTCACCGACCGGCACGTGGGCCCGCGCACGTCGCAGCTCGCGACGATGCTCACCCAGCTCGGCTACGACTCGCTCGACGACCTCGTCGACGCCGCCGTGCCCGCGTCGATCCGCACGGACCGCCCGCTCGACCTCCCGGCCGCCCGCAGCGAGGCCGAGGTGCTCGCGGCGCTGCGCGCGATCGCCGCGAAGAACACCGTGATGACGCAGATGATCGGGCTCGGGTACTCCGACACGATCACGCCGCCGGTGATCCGCCGCAACGTGCTCGAGTCGCCCGCCTGGTACACCGCGTACACGCCGTACCAGCCGGAGATCTCGCAGGGCCGCCTCGAGGCGCTGCTCAACTTCCAGACCGTGATCGGTGACCTCACGGGGCTGCCGACGTCGAACGCGTCGCTGCTCGACGAGGCCACGGCCGTCGCGGAGGCGGTCGCGCTCATGCGGCGCTCGGTCAAGGGCCGGCCCGAGGGTGTCGTGGTGCTCGACGCCGAGTGCCTGCCGCAGACCGTCGCGGTCACGCGGGGCCGCGCCGAGGCGATCGGGCTGCCGGTCGTGGTCGCGGACCTGAGCGAGGGCCTGCCCGACGTGGGCCCCGGCGGGCTCGTGGGTGTCGTCGTCCAGGCGCCCGGCGTCTCGGGGGTCGTGCGCGACCTGCGCCCGCTGGTCGAGGCCGCGCACGCGGCGGGCGGGCTCGTCACGGTCGCCGCCGACCTGCTCGCGCTGACGATCCTCACGCCGCCCGGCGAGCTCGGCGCGGACATCGCGGTCGGCTCGGCGCAGCGCTTCGGCGTCCCGCTCTTCTACGGCGGGCCGCACGCCGCGTTCATGGCGGTGCGCTCGGGCCTCGAGCGGATGATCCCGGGCCGGCTCGTCGGGGTGTCGATCGACGCCGACGGCGCCCCGGCGTACCGCCTCGCGCTGCAGACGCGTGAGCAGCACATCCGCCGCGAGAAGGCGACGAGCAACATCTGCACGGCGCAGGCGCTGCTCGCGATCACGGCGTCGATGTACGCCGTCTACCACGGGCCCGACGGGCTGCGGGCGATCGCCGAGCGGGTGCACGCGCGGGCGGTCGCGCTCGCCGACGGGCTGCGGGCGCACGGGGTCGCGGTCGCCCACGAGGCGTTCTTCGACACCGTCCGGGCCGTCGTGCCGGGCCGGGCGCGGGCCGTCGTCGCCGCCGCGGCGGAGCGCGGGATCAACCTCTGGGCGCCCGACGAGGACCATGTCCAGGCGGCGTGCGACGAGACGACGACACCCGACCACGTCCGCGCGGTGCTCGCGGCGGTCGCCGAGGCGCTCGGGGCGTCCGCGGACTCCGAGCAGCGCCCGGACGAGGACGCCGCCGGCCCTGCGACCAGCACCGACGTGCCGCTCGCGTCCGGCGACCTCCCGGCGTGGGCGTTGCGCACGAGCGGCTACCTCACGCACCCCGTGTTTCACGTGAATCGTTCCGAGACGGCGATGATGCGCTACCTCCGCCGGCTCTCGGACAAGGACCTCGCGCTCGACCGCACGATGATCCCGCTGGGCTCGTGCACCATGAAGCTCAACGCGACGGTCGAGATGGAGGCCATGACCTGGCCCGAGTTCGCGTCGATCCACCCCTACGCGCCACGCGAGCAGGCCGCCGGGTACACCGAGCTCATCGAGAGCCTGTCGACGTGGCTCGCGGAGATCACCGGCTACGCCGCGGTCTCGGTCCAGCCCAACGCCGGGTCCCAGGGCGAGTTCGCCGGGCTGCTCGCGATCCGCGAGTACCACGCGGCGCACCGCAGCGAGGGAGACGCCGTGCGCGACATCTGCCTCATCCCCGCCTCGGCGCACGGCACCAACGCGGCCTCGGCGGCGCTCGCGGGGATGCGCGTCGTCGTCGTGGCGACCGCCGAGGACGGCTCGGTGGAGCTCGACGACCTGCGCGCCAAGCTCGCGCAGCACGGCCCGCAGGTCGCGGCGATCATGATCACGTACCCCTCGACGCACGGCGTCTACGAGGAGGACGTGCGCACGGTCTGCGACCTCGTCCACGAGGCTGGCGGCCAGGTGTACATCGACGGCGCGAACCTGAACGCGCTCGTCGGGCTCGCGCGGCCCGGGGAGTTCGGCGGCGACGTCTCGCACCTGAACCTGCACAAGACGTTCTGCATCCCGCACGGCGGCGGCGGCCCGGGCGTCGGGCCCATCGGCGTCGGCGCGCACCTCGTGCCGTTCCTGCCGGGCGACCCCGGCGCGGGGCACGGCTCGGACGCGCGGCCCGGCGGAGCGGCGGACGGCTCCGGCGTGACCGACGGGTCCGAGGCACCCTCGTCGGGCACCGCGCCCGCGTCCACGGCTGCCCTCGCCTCGGCCGGGCTGCCCGGCCCGGGCGCGGCCGCCCCGGTCTCCGCCGCCCCGTTCGGCTCGGCCGGCATCCTCTCGATCTCGTGGGCGTACGTCGCGCTCATGGGTGGTGAGGGTCTGCGCCGCGCGACCGAGACCGCGGTGCTCAGCGCGAACTACCTCGCGTCGCGCCTCGCCCCGCACTTCCCGGTGCTCTACACCGGGCCGAACGGGCTCGTCGCGCACGAGTGCATCCTCGACCTGCGCGCCATCACCAAGGACACGGGCGTCACGGCCGAGGACGTCGCGAAGCGGCTCATGGACTACGGCTTCCACGCGCCGACGCTGTCGTTCCCCGTCGCGGGCACGCTCATGGTGGAGCCGACCGAGTCGGAGGACCTCGCCGAGCTCGACCGGTTCGTCGACGCCATGGTGTCGATCCGCGGCGAGATCGACGCGGTCGGCGCCGGACGCTGGCCGCTCGCGGAGTCGCCGCTGCGGAACGCGCCGCACACCGCCGCGTCGGTCACCGCGGACGCCTGGGACAAGCCGTACGGGCGCGAGCTCGCGGCGTTCCCGCTCGCGAGCGTGCGCAGCGACAAGTACTGGCCGCCGGTGCGCCGCATCGACGGCGCGCACGGTGACCGCAACCTCGTCTGCACGTGCCCGCCGATCGAGGCGTACACCTCGTGACCGTCGTCGCCCGCCCGCCCCGCACCACCCTCGACCCGATCGGAGCCCGCCCGTGAGCGACGTCCTCTCCCCGCTGCACGACGAGCACGTCGCCCTCGGCGCCGCGCTGACCTCGTTCGCGGGGTGGCAGATGCCGCTGCGGTACACGAGCGACATCGCCGAGCACCAGGCGGTCCGCACCGCCGCGGGGCTGTTCGACCTCTCGCACATGGGTGAGCTCGAGATCTCCGGCACGGGGGCCGCCGCGGCGCTCGACCACGCGCTCGTCGGGGACCTCACGGCGCTCGCGCTGGGCCGGGCCCGCTACACGATGATCGTCCGCGAGGACGGCGGGGTGCTCGACGACCTCGTCGTCTACCGGCTCGCCCAGGACCGGTTCCTCGTCGTCGCGAACGCCTCGAACGTCGCGGTGGTGCGCGACGCGCTGACCGAGCGCCTCGCCGGGTTCGACGCGACGCTGCACGACGCCTCGCTGACCACCGCGCTGATCGCCGTCCAGGGCCCGCGCGCGGAGGAGATCGTCACGTCCGCGGCGGACCCCGTCGACGTCGACCCCATCCGGGAGCTCAAGTACTACGCGGCGGTCAACGCGACCGTCTCCGGGATCCCTGCGCTCGTCGCCCGCACCGGGTACACGGGCGAGGACGGCTTCGAGCTGTTCGTCCCGGCCGAGGCCGCGGCCGCGCTGTGGCGCGACCTGCTCGCCGCGGGGGAGCCCCTCGGGCTCGTGCCCGCGGGCCTGTCCGCGCGCGACAGCCTGCGCCTCGAGGCGGGGATGCCGCTCTACGGCAACGAGCTCGACACGACCACGACGCCGTACGAGGCGGGCCTCGGGCGCGTGGTGAAGCTCGACAAGACGGGGCCCGACGGCGAGCCGCTGCCGTTCGTCGGCCGCGCGGTCCTCGCGTCGCGCAAGGGCGCCCAGCCGGCCCGCGTGCTCGTCGGGCTGCGTGGGCTCGGGAAGCGGGCGGCGCGGCACGGGTACGACGTCGTGATGAGCACCGCGCCGGACGCCCCGGTGATCGGCCACGTGACGTCGGGGGCCCCGTCGCCGACGCTCGGCCACCCGATCGCGCTCGCGTACGTGACGCCCGAGATGTGCGGCGAGGGCCGCGAGCTCGCCGTCGACGTGCGTGGACGCCGCGAGCCGGTGGTCGTCGTGCCGGTTCCCTTCTACCGTCGTCCTCGCTGACCGGACGCGCGCACGGCCGCACGCCCGCCCGGCTCCACCGGGCGCCGACGACCGGGCGCGACCTGCCGGGGCCCGACCCGCTCGACCCCGGCCGCTCGACCCGCTCGACCCGACCGACCCACGACGACCCCGCCCCGGCGGCCCGACCCGACAGGACACCTCCATGAGCGCCTTCCCCGAGCACCTGCAGTACACGGTCGAGCACGAGTGGGTCGACACCCGCGCCGGCGCCGGTGCGCCCGCGACGGTCGGCATCACCTCGACCGCCGCCGACGCGCTCGGTGACATCGTCTACGTCGAGCTCCCGGCGGTCGGCGAGGCGATCACCGCGGGCGCCGTGATCGGGGAGATCGAGTCGACGAAGTCGGTCTCCGAGCTGTTCTCGCCGGTCTCCGGCACGGTCGTCGAGGTCAACGAGGCGGTCGTGGAGACCCCCGAGCTCGTCAACTCGGACCCGTTCGGCGCCGGGTGGCTGCTCAAGGTCGAGGTCACCGAGACCGGGCCCGTGCTCACCGCCGAGGAGTACGCGGCGCAGGTCGCGGGCTGACCCGCGAGGGCGCGCGCCTGCGTCGGTGTCCGGGCTCGCTCGCGCCGCCCGACGCCGGAGTCCGCCGGCGCGCTGCCCCGAAGGGCGGTGATCGTCCGCGACGGCTGGTCCGAACGGGTGAATCGGGACCTGCCGTCATCGTCCGTGTATCTCCGTGACCTGCACGTTCACCTTCGAGTGTCGCCCCGCGCACGACCCGCGGCGACGCCGGGGGTGATCCGTGGGTGATTTTGGCGTCATATCGGCCGCACCTGCCGATCTCATCCGGTAACAGCCGCACGACACGGCGCCGGGCCACCGGACGCCGTCCGGACCCGGAGGACACCATGAGCATCCTTGAGGCAGACCGCACCGTCACGACGCCCCTCGCGGAGCCGCTGACCCGACGCGAACGCGTCGTCCTGTCCGAGCTCGCCGAGGACGTCACGCTCGAGGAGATCGCGACGCGCCTGTTCGTCACGCGCAACACCGTCAAGTCCCAGGTGCGCAGCGTCTACCGCAAGATCGGCGTCTCCACGCGCGCCGAGGCCGTCGCCTGGGCCGTCGCCGCCGGCCTGCGCTGACCCGGCACCGATCCAGCCGCACCACCCCGCCGGTCCCACGACCCGGCAGCACCACGCACCTCACGCACGCCGCACCCGCTCCACCGCACGCACCGGTCGTACCCCCGGTGCGCCGGCACGGACGCGAGCCGACGCCGACGTCGGCGGCTCCAGCCGCACCACCGCGACCGCGCGGACATCACGCCGCGCGACCCGCCCAGAACGTCTCGACCGCGTGGACCTCGTGCCGCGCGACCTGGCCCCACCGTCTCGACCGTCTCGACCGCGTGAGGCGGCACCGCTCGGCGCGCGCGCCCGAGCTCGTCGCATGGCGTCGCCGAGCCGCTGACTCGCCCGAGCCCGTCGCGCACCTCGGCCCCTCGCGCGCCCGTCACGCGCCTCGGCCCCCCACGCGCCGGAGCCGTCACGCGGCTCGGCCCCTCGCGCGCCCGAGCCCGTCACGCGCCCGAGCCCGTCACGCGCCCGACATGCATCACTGGCAGGATCGCCCGCATGACGCGTCCTGTGCTCGTGGTCGCCGCGGCGATCGTCGACGACCTCGACTCCCCCCGGGAGCTGCTCGCCGCCCGCCGGTCCGCGCCCGCGAGCCTCGCCGGTCGCTGGGAGTTCCCCGGCGGCAAGGTCGACCCGGGGGAGAGCCCCGAGGAGGCCCTGCACCGTGAGCTGCGCGAGGAGCTGGGCGTCCGCGTCGGCCTGGGGCACGAGCTCGTCGGACCGGACGGCGGCGCGTGGCGCCTCACCGACACCTACGTCATGCGGCTGTGGATGGCCGAGGTGGTCGACGGGATCCCCGAGCCCCTCGTCGAGCACGACGCACTGCAGTGGCTCCCCCTCGGGCAGTGGACGACGGTCCCGTGGCTCGACGGCGACGTCCGGATCGTCGAGGCGCTCGCCGCCCAGTACGTGACGGACTGACCGGCCGGCGCCGGACGCGGGCCGCGGCGGCGAACCTCCAGCGCGCCGCGGCGGTCCCGGCGGCACCGCTCGGCCGCCCGCGCGCGGCCCCGGCGGAACGCCTCAGCCGCCGCCGGACGCCACCGCCGTCGCGCGGTGCGGCAGGCCGGCCCACCGCGGCTCGCGGCACGGCTTCTCGAGGTAGAACCCCTGCCCGAGGCCGACCCCCAGGTCCAGCAGCGAGACGAGCTCGTCCTCGGTCTCGACCCCCTCCGCGACCACGAGCGCGCCGGCGACGGCGCAGAACCGGGCGAGCGCCCCGACGAGGGCCTGCCGGACGGGGTCGCTGTCGACGCCGCGCACGAGCTGCATGTCGACCTTGACGAGGTCGGGCCGGAGGCGGAGCACGTGCGTGAGGCTCGCGTACCCGGCGCCCGTGTCGTCGACGGCGAGGCGCAGCCCGGCGGCACGGTGCGGCGCGAGGGCCCGCTCGAGCGCGTCGTAGTCCGCGACCGGGGCGTACTCGGTGAGCTCGAGCACGACGCGCGACACGTCGACGTCGTCGAGGAGCTCGTCGAGCGCGCCGACGACGAGGTCGGGGGAGAGGTTCACGGCGATCGCGCAGCCCGGCGGGACCGCCCCGGGCGTGCGCAGCGCGTCGAGCGCGCACCGGGCGGACGCGACCTCGAGCTCGCGGCCCAGCCCGACGCTGTGCGCCGCGGCGAACCAGCCGGCCGGCGCGCGGTCGGACGCCTCGAAGCGGGTGAGCGCCTCCGCGGCGACGGCCACGCCCGTGGTCAGCTCCACGATGGGCTGGTAGACGGCGTGCCGGCCGAGCCCCGAGCAGAGGGCCGTGACGTGCGTGTGCAGCGCGGCCCGCTCGCGGCGTGCCGCGCCCTCGCCGAGCGCGCGGTGGTGCAGGTCGTCGACGACCTGGGCGACGAGGCGTGCGGTGGTGAGCGCGTGCTCGTCGAGCTGCGGGGCGACGCCGCTGCTGATCAGGCACAGCATGCCGTTGGGGGTCCCGTCGGGTGCGTGCAGCGGGACGCCGAGGTAGGAGCCGATGTGCAGCGCCAGGGTCACGTCGAGCCAGGTGGCCGCCGGCACGTCGCGGGCGTTCGGGATGAGCGCGGGCATCGTCCCGTTGAGCACGCGCGAGCAGTACGCGTCGTTGAGCGAGGTACGGGTCCCGACGGCGGGGCCCTGGTGCCCGGGCTCGACGTCGACGATGCGGAACACCTGCTCGGTCCCGACGAACTCGCTCGTCCAGCCGACCTCCATGTGCACGTGCTGGCGCAGCAGGTGGACCAGGCGGGCGCAGGCGTCCTCGAGGTGCGCGTCGTCCTGGTGCGCGCGGGCGATGGCGTCGATCTCGACGGCGAGGTCGTCGCCGCCCGTGCCGGTCACGTCCATCCCGACCTCCCGCTCCGGTGGCGGTCCCCCCGGCCGCCTCCTGCGAACGAGGCTAGCCCCGTGCGGGCGAGCAGGCCGGACGACGGCGTGCAGCGACCTCTCGCACCGCGAAGGACGACGGCGGAGACCGGGCGTCGGCGTCCTGCGTCCAGCGGATCGGAGGCTGCGCAGGGGTTGGCACTCGCAGGGGGAGAGTGCTAAAAAAGAGACGTAGCCAGTCCCCGCCGGACGGTTCCGGAGGGGGCCCGTACCGAGGCGTCGGACGGTCCGGTGCCTCGCCGCGAGGAGGTGATGGTCGTGGCTACGCGATTCGACCCGTTCCAGGAGATGGACCGGCTCGTCGGTCAGGTGTTCGGCTCCGCACGCGCCGCAGCGTCCATGCCGCTCGACCTGTTCCGGTCGGGGGACCACTACGTGCTCCACGCCGACCTCCCGGGTGCCGACCCGGGCACCATCGACGTGAACGTCGAGGACCAGACGCTGACGATCCGCGCGCAGCGCACCCACCAGGGTGCCGAGGGCGTGCAGTGGCTCGTGCAGGAGCGTCCGTCCGGCACGTACGTGCGCCAGCTGACCGTGGGTCGCGGCCTCGCGCTGGACAAGATCGAGGCCACGTACGCCGACGGCGTGCTGTCCCTGACGATCCCCGTCGCCGAGGAGGCGAAGCCGCGCCGCATCGAGGTGCAGCACGCCGCGTCCCAGGCGGCTGCGATCACGCAGTCCGGCGAGCCCGCCGGGTCCACGACGAGCTGACCGCCACGGCAGCGGCCCGCGGAGGTCCGCGGAGGTCCGCGCGCGATGGTGACCGGGGGCCGGGACGGGATGCGTCCGGGCCCCCCGCGACCGACGAGGGCCGCCCAGGTGAACGGTGCGGGAAACGGCGTCCGTGACCGCGGTCATAGCCCTACGCTCTGCGTCATGCCCCCCCGCTCACGAGGCGCTCTCGCGGCTCTCCTGGCCCTGTCCGTCGCCGTGTGCGGCTTCGTCCTCCCGGCTGCCGCGGCTCCCGGGTCGGCTGGCGACGTGCTCAGCGTGTCCTCCCGCCGGGGCATCCACTTCCCCGGTCGCCTGCTGGTGTCCTCACCCGAACTCTTCGACGCGACTCCCGGCGACGTGGGGCGGGACACGCTGACGATCGAGGTCAGGGCGGCGGAGGGCGGATCGCCCGTGACGCTCGTGGTGGCGGCGCCGCTAGACAGCCCGAGGCTCGTCGTCGGCCCTCGGTCGACGAGAGCGGCGGCGACCTCCCAGACCCCGGGGCTCCAGCTCTCCGGCTGGTGCGACGAGACGGGCGACGGGACGATGGACGTCCTCGACGTCGAGCACGACGCGGACGGTCGGCTGTCGGGCCTCGCGCTCGACTACGAGCTGACCTGCACCGGCGCGACGCCGATCCTGGGGACGCTGCGCTGGTCCAGCGACGTGCCGTACCGGGAGACGGTCTCCGCGCGACTCCCGTACCACGTGGCTCCTGTCGGCCGGACGGCCCGGGGGACCGCCACGCTGACGAACGCGGGCACGGCGCCGCAGAGCTACGGGGTCACGACCGCCGACGTGCGCCCGCTCCCGCTCGTGATCGACCGCGACGGCTGCGCGGGGGCGACGCTGGCACCGGGCGAGACCTGCACCGTCGACTTCAGCGCTGTCGTGACCAGCACGTCCTACTACTCCGCGCACCTGCATACGCCCGACGAGTCGGTCGTGGGTTCCGTGTCCACCTACGTGGTGATGCTCCCGGAGGACTCGTGGCCCAAGGCGACGCTGACCGCACGCCCCGAGCGCCTCGCCGTGACCCTCTCGGCCGGCCCGGGCGACGGCGGCACCTTCCGCGTGCTGCGTGCGGCGGGGGACGGCCCCGAGGTCACCGTCGCCGACGACGTCACGCTGCCCTGGACCGACACCGCCGTGAACGCGGACACCGTCTACACGTACCGCGTCCGGAGCACGCAGAACGGTGGTGCCTTCCAGGCGTCCGAGCCGGTCACCGCGCGTCCCTTCCCGGCGCCGCAGGGCTCCGAGGGTGCGTACGTCGCCGTCGCGCCCGAGCGCGTGATGGACACGCGCAACGGCACGGGCGTGCGCGCGGGCACGGTCGGGCCCGGGGAGACCGTCACGTTCGACCCGGCCGCAGCCGGCGCGGTGCCCCGCACCGGGGTCCGAGCGGTGCTCCTGAACGTCACCGGCACCCTGCCGACGGCGCTGACGAACGTGCGGGTCTGGGCGTCGGGCACCCCGATCCCCGGGACGTCCTCGCTGAACATGCGGACGGGGGAGACGCGCGCGAACCAGGTCGTGGTCCCGGTCGGGGCGGACGGTCGCGTCTCGCTGAACAACGCGGTCGGCCGGACGCACCTGATCGCGGACGTCCAGGGGTACTACTCGACGGCCTCCGGGCCGGGCGGTGGCGGCTACCACCCGCAGGACCAGGCGCGCGCCCTCGATACCCGCCTCCAGGGCGGTGCGCTCGACTCGCTCGAGGAGGTCTGGGTGCCGTTGAGCGGCGTGCCGGAGGGCGCCGAGGCGGTCGACGTGAACCTGACGGTGACGATGCCGACCGGGGTGGGGCACCTGGTCGCGTGGTCCGGCGAGGGTGCCGCACCGAACGCGTCGCACGTGAACTTCGTCCCCGGGCAGACGATCCCGAACCACGCGGTCGTGCCGGTCTCGCTCGGCGAGGACGGCGCGCCCGGGATCGTGGTCCGCAACAACAGCGGCGGTCGGACGCACGTCATCGTCGACGTCCAGGGGTGGTACGACGACGGCTCCCTCCCCGACGGGATGCGGTTCTACCCGCAGACCCCCACCCGCCTGATGGACACGCGACGGGCGGGCCCCGTGAAGTCCGACGGGGAGACGCTGCGCCTCTCGCGTGACGTGCTGCCCGCAGGGGTCGTGCAGGTGGTCAACGTGACCGTCACCGACGCCCTCGGGGTGGGCCACGTCATCGCGTGGAGCGGCGACGGGACCGTGCCCACGACGTCGACGGGCAACTACGCCCCGGGGGAGACGGCGCCGAGCATGGCGACGGTCACGGCCGCGCCCGCCGGTGGCATCGCCCTGACGGTCCGGGGGGCGACCGCGCACCTCATCGTCGACAGCATCGGGGTCTTCTACTGACCCGCTGACGCTCCGCTGATGGCTGGTGGCGCCCTTCGACGCACCGACGCCCGGCACCGCCCGTCGGCAGGGCGGCCCGGTGGCTCCTCGGGCGTCGGGAACGCCGCAGGCCGCGGACCCGGGAGGGTCTGCGGCCTGCCGCGTCGGTGCTGCTGGTCCCCGGCGCCGGACCGTGGCGCCGGTGGGTCAGGCGAGCGTCGCCCGGACCGCGCGCGTCGCGGCGAGGATGCTCTCGAGCGAGGGCGTGACCTCGGCGTAGCGGCGGGTCTTGAGGCCGCAGTCGGGGTTGACCCACAGCTGGTCGAGGTCGATGGCCTTGACCGCCGCCGTGAGCAGCTCCTCGACCTCGTCCTCGCCCGGCACGCGCGGGGAGTGGATGTCGTAGACGCCCGGGCCCACGGCGCGCGGGTACCCGGCGTTCGCGATGTCCGCGAGGATCTCCATCTTCGAGCGGGCGGCCTCGATCGATGTCACGTCCGCGTCGAGGCCGTCGATCGCGCCGACGATCTGCCCGAACTCCGAGTAGCACAGGTGCGTGTGGATCTGGGTGTCCGGGCGCACGCCGGCCGTCGAGAGGCGGAACGAGCGGACCGACCAGTCGAGGTACGCGGCGTGGTCCGCGGCCTTGAGCGGGAGCAGCTCGCGCAGCGCCGGCTCGTCGACCTGCACGATCGCGATGCCGGCCTCCTCGAGGTCCGTGATCTCGTCGCGCAGGGCGAGGGCCACCTGGTTCGCGGTGTCGCCGAGCGGCTGGTCGTCGCGCACGAAGGACCACGCGAGGATCGTCACCGGGCCGGTGAGCATGCCCTTGACCGGCTTGCTCGTGAGCGACTGCGTGTACTGGGTCCAGCCGACCGTGATGGGAGCCGGCCGGGAGACGTCGCCCCACAGGATCGACGGGCGGGTGCAGCGCGAGCCGTAGGACTGGACCCAGCCGTTCTGCGTCACGGCGAACCCGTCGAGGTTCTCCGCGAAGTACTGGACCATGTCGTTGCGCTCGGGCTCGCCGTGCACGAGGACGTCGAGGCCGACGGTCTCCTGGAGCTCGACGACGCGGCGGATCTCCGCGCGCATCTCCTCCTCGTACTGCTCGGTGCTGAGCTCGCCCTTGTCGTGCGCCGCGCGGGCCTTGCGGATCTCCGGCGTCTGCGGGAACGACCCGATGGTCGTCGTGGGCAGCGGCGGGAGGTTGAGGCGCTCCGCCTGGGCCGTCTTGCGCTCGGCGAACGGGCCGCGGTTGAACGCGTCCTCGGTGAGCGACGCGACGCGCTCGCGCACCTCGGGGCGGACGACGCCGGGCGCCGTGGCGCGCGAGCGGACCGCGTCCGACGCCTCGAGCAGCTGCGTGTGGATCGCCTCGCGGCCCTCGGCGAGGCCCTCAGCGAGCGTGACGATCTCGGCGACCTTCTGGTCGGCGAACGCGAGCCAGGACTTCAGCGTCGCGTCGAGCGCCGGCTCGTCGTCCAGCGTGTGCGGGACGTGGAAGAGCGACGTCGACGTGCCGGCCGCGACCTGCGCCGCGCCCAGCGTCTCGAGGCGCTCGAGCACCTCGAGCTTCGCGGACAGGTCCGCGCGCCAGATGTTGTGTCCGTCGATGACACCGCCGACGACGACCTTGCCCGCGAGGCCGGGGACGGCGGCCGTGGGGGCGGCACCCCGGACGAGGTCGAGCGCGACACCCTCGACGTCGGACGCCGCGACGACGTCGAGGCTCTCCGCGAGGTCCGCGTACGGTGCGGCGACGAGGATCGCCGGGCGCTCGGGGCGCGCGAGCTCGGTCGCGAGCACGGTGTACGCCTGCGTGAACGCCTCGCGGACTCGGTCGAGCGGGACGTCGAGGGACTCGGAGACGAGCGCGGGCTCGTCGAGCTGGACCCAGGTGGCGCCGGCCTTCGCGAGCTCGCGCAGCACCGTCGCGTACACGGGCAGAAGGTCCGCGAGGCGGTCGAGCGGCGTGAAGCCCTCGGGCGCGGTCTCGGTCGGCTTCGCGAGGGCGAGGTACGTCACCGGGCCGACGAGGACCGGGCGCGTCAGGACGCCGTCGGCGAGGCCCTCGACGAACTCGCGGACCGTGCGGTCGCTCGCGTAGCGGAACTCCGTCTCCGGACCGATCTCCGGGACGAGGTAGTGGTAGTTCGTGTCGAACCACTTGGTCATCTCGAGGGGCAGGTCCTCGCCGCGGCCGCGGGCGACCGTCGAGTAGCCCGCGAGGTCGAGGCGACCCTCGGCGTCGACGAGGTCGGCGAAGCGGGCCGGGACGGCGCCCACGAGGTTCGTCGCGTCGAGCACCTGGTCGTAGAACGAGAACGCGCTCGGGATCGCGGGCACGTCGGTGCGCAGGCCCAGGCCGGCGAGGTGCGTGCGGGTGCGCTTGCGCAGGTCGGCGGCGACCGCCTCGACCTCCTCGGCGGACGTCTTGCCGGCCCAGAACGCCTCGATGGCCTTCTTGAGCTCGCGGCGGGGACCGATGCGCGGGTAGCCGAGGATCGTCCCGGCGGGGAACTCGGGCAGCGCGGACGCGGGGGTGGTGCTCGTCATCGTGGGTCCTCGATCAGTTCGTGGGGGCGGGGACGGGGCTGGGTGAGCCGGCCTGCGGCCTGGGGGTCCGGTCGGGAGCTGTCGGAGCTCCGCCGCCGAGGTGTGCACCCTCGAGCAGGTCCAGCGCGGCGTGGTGGGTGTTGTAGGTGTAGACGTGGACGCCCGGGGCGCCGCCGTCGAGCACGGCGTTCACGAGGTCGACGCTCGCGCGGATGCCGACCCGGTGCCGCTCGGCGTCGTCGTCGACCGAGCCGAGCCGCTCGAGCAGCGGCCGGGGGACCGGGACGCCGGTGAGCGCCTCGACCCGCAGGAGCCGGGCGGGGTCGGTCGTCGGGATGATGCCGGGGATGATCGGGATCGTGACGCCGGCCTCACGCGCCTCGGCGACGAGCTCGAGATAGCTGCCCGCGTCGTAGAAGACCTGCGTGATCGCGAAGTCGGCCCCGGCCTCCTGCTTGGCGAGCAGCGCCGCGACGTCCTGCGCGCGCGTGCTGCCCGTGCCCGCGTTGCCGCGCGGGAACGCGGCGACGGCGATCGACAGGGGACGCACGGTCGCGCGGACCTTCTGCGCGAGGCTCTGCCGGCACCGACGCTCCTCGATCTCGCGGAGCAGCGCGACGAGCTCGCTCGCGGTCTCGAGGCCGTCGGGGTGCGGGCGCCAGTCGGCCTGGTCGGCGGGCGGGTCCCCGCGCAGCGCGAGGAACGACCGGACACCCTCGTCGAGGAACTCCTCGACGACCGCGGTGACCTCGGCGCGCGAGGTCCCGACGCACGTCAGGTGCGCGATCGGGTTGAGCGACGTCTCGCGCAGCAGGCGGCGGACGAGCCCGCGCGTGGTGGTGCGCGTCTTGCCCGCTGCCCCGTAGGTCACGGAGACGAAGTCGGGGCGGGTCTCGCCGAGCGCCTGGATCGTCGCCCACAGCTTCGGGGCGGCGTCCGGGTTGCGGGGCGGGAACAGCTCGAACGAGACCGTCGGCCGGTCGACCGGCGCGAGCACGTCGCGCGCACCCGGGGCCGTGCGCAGGGAGTCGCCGGTCGGGGCGTCGCGCGGGACGGGGGGTGCGTCGGGCGCGGCGTCGGTCACGGGGGCGCTCATGAGGCGGTCCGTCGCGGGGTGGCCGCCCGGGAGGGTCGCGGACACGGGGACGTGCACGTCATCGTCAACTCCATCGAACCTGGCGGAAGCACCCACACCCTCGTGAGAGGGGGGTTGCTGCGGCGTCGACGAGCCAGGACTCTCGGCCGCTCTGGATGGTGAGCCGAGCATAGGGCTGGTCCCGCATGCTGAGCAATGCCTCTCACCAACCGAGATGAGGCCGTCCACGCTCGGAGGTACGCCCGCGACGGCGAGCGCCCGGGACGCGACGAGGGGGCGTGCGGCTGGCTCGGGGGCCGTGCGGGTCGGGCGAGGTGCGGGTCGGGCGAGGTGCGGGACGGGCGACGTGCAGGCCAGGGGGTGCCCGGTGGGCCGGTCCAGGTCGTGCGGCTCCGGGTCAGGCGATCGAGGCCACCGGGGTCGGCGTGCGCATCGGGCGGGCCGCGATGTGCCCCTGTCCGGCGACGTCGACGGCGACGCTCGTCAGCCGCGCCGCGCCGTCGGGCTCCACCTCGACCGTCGAGACGGACGCGTTCGGCAGCGGCACGAGACCCACCTCGTCGACCGTCGCCAGGTAGGCGCCGAGCGCGAGCCCGTGCCCGACGACGAGCACGTGCCCGCCGTCGCCGTGCTGGGCGGCGATCCGCGCGAACACGTCCCGGGTCCGGTGCATGAACTCCGCACCGGGCTCGCCGCCCGGCAGCCCGGGGTGGCGGCCCGCGAGGACCTCCGTGACGAGCTCGGGCCACGCGACGACGTCGTCGAGCACGCCCTCGTGCTTCCGCTCGTAGATGCCGAAGCTGTACTCGAGCAGCCCGGGGTCGGTGCGCAGGCGGACGTCGGGGTGGTGGCGGAGCAGCTCGACGGCGGTCGCGACGGCCCGCCCCGAGGGCGAGGACCACGCTGCGGTGAACGGCGTGCCGGCGAGGTGCCGGGCGGTCGTGCGGACGCCCGCACGACCGTCCCGCGTGAGCGGCGAGTCGCAGCGTCCCTGCATGATCCGGCGTGCGTTGAAGTAGGTGCGCCCGTGGCGGACGAGCGTCAGCGTGAGGGTCATCGGTGCCCCGCTCTCTCTCGTTGTCGGTCCGACGCTAGGGAGCACGTGTGTCGGGCGGACGACGCCGGCGTGACGAACAGGCGACGATGTGCCAGCGGCCAGCGGCCAGCGGGCAACCACCAACGACCAACGACGACGCGGCTCGCGTCCGACGTCCGACGTGCGACGTCCCACGTGCCACGTGCCACGTGCCACGTGCCCAGTGCCGCGCGCCGCCTACCGCGCGCCGCGCTCCCGTGGCCGTGGCTGACCTCGCTCAGCGCCCCGCGACGACCGGGCAGCCCGCGAGGTGGTCGTCGACCAGGCCGCACGCCTGCATCGCCGCGTACACGGTCGTCGGGCCGAGGAACCGGAAGCCCAGGCGCTTGAGCTCGCGGGCCAGCGCCTTGGACTCGTCGGTCTGCGCGGGCACGTCGCTCCAGGTCGCGGGGCGCTGGCGCGACCCGGCGACGGCGTCGGCCGGGGCGAACGACCAGACGACCTCGTCGAGCGTGCGCCCGGCCTCGTGCAGCGCGAGGACGGCGCGGGCGTTGGCGATCGTGGCCTCGATCTTGGCCCGGTTGCGCACGATCCCCGCGTCGGCCAGGAGCCGGGTGACGTCCGCGTCGTCGAACCGGGCGACCGCCTCCGGCTCGAAGTCGGCGAACGCGGCGCGGAACGCGGGCCGCTTGCGCAGGATCGTGATCCAGGCGAGGCCGGACTGGAAGCCCTCGAGGGCCAGGCGCTCGAGCAGCGCACGGTCGCCGTGCACCGGCACGCCCCACTCCTCGTCGTGGTACGCCTCGTAGAGGGGGTTGCCGTCGCCGAAGCAGCGCGCGCCGGGGGTCGCCAGCGGGACGGCCGCCGGCTCGGGGGTCTCGGTCGGGGTCATGCGGCGATCCTGCCGTGCGCCGCCCACGCCGGGACGAGTCCGTGCGGGGTGTCTGGCTCGACGCTCCTCTGGGGCGGGCGGTGGGTGCGTCACCGCGGGGCCGGCCCGTGCGGCGGACCGCCGGACACGCCCGCCTGGGCCGGACGCCGCCCGCTGAGCCGGACACGCCCGCTTGCGCCGGGCCCGTCCGTCCGTGGCCCGGGCCCGTCCCACCGCGGAACTGGCTCCGTCCCACCGCGGCCCGGGCTCCGTCCCACCGCGGACCGGGCTCCGTCCGAACGTGAACCGGAGCCGACCTACGACGCGGCGCCGGCACCCGACCGCCCGGCGACGAGCGCCGCGACGCCGTCGAGGATGAGCCCTGCCCCGAAGTCGAGGTCGGGGTCGTCGGGCGTCGGGTCGTCGAAGGCGAACGCACCCTCCTCGACGGCCAGCGCGAGCGCGGGGTGCTCGTCCGGTCGCACGAGGGCCGCGATGATCGCGCCGTAGTCGGCGACGCGCGGGGTGTCGTCGTCCTGCGGCTCGGCGGCGGCGCTCTCGTAGGCGGTGAACTCGCTCGCGAGCCGTGCCTCGCTGAGCGCGTGCGACGCGAGCAGGGCGGCGACGCCGAGCTTCTCGGCCGCGTGCAGACCCGTCCCGTCGAGCGCACCGACCATCGCCTCCATCCACGCGAGGCGGTGCGGGCCGGTGGCGTGCAGGGCGGCGTCGCTCTGCGCGAGCCAGGGGTGCGCCCGCAGGACCGGGCCCTGTGCGCGCACGAGCTGTTCGAGGCGGGGCCGCCAGCCGTCCGGCGCTCCGGGCTCGGGCGCCGGGGGCGGCCCGACGGCGGAGTCGGCCATGAGCGCGAGGACCTCGTCCTTCGACGAGACGTAGCGGTACAGGGACATCGTCGTGAAGCCGAGCGACTCGGCGAGCCGGGCCATGGACACCGCGCCGAGGCCCTCGGCGTCGGCGAGCGCGACGGCGGCGTCGGCGATGCGGTCGAGCGTCAGGCTCGGGCGCGGGCCGCGCCGGGGCGGCTCGGCGGCGCGCCAGAGGACCTCGACGTCGCGGGGCAGGCGGACCGGGCGCTCGGGAGTCTCGTCGGCGGGGGCGAGCCCGGCGCGGGCGGCTCGGCGCCGGGCCTCGGC
>NZ_JBFTER010000055.1:0-29870 GCF_047229345.1 Cellulomonas jepli
CGTCCGCGGGGGCGGCGGCGGCTGCACCGGCCGCGGCGGCGAGCCCGAGCGCCGGGGCCAGCGTCAGCACCGCGGCCAGGGCCACGGTGAGCGTCCCCGTCAGGGCCCGGCCGACGGTCCGCCTCGGGACGGCGCGCGGGGCACGCGCCGGCAGGGCCGGGCGCACGACGTGGGGGAGGGGCACCGGTCCAGCCTACGGTCGCACTAGGCTCGTCGGGCCGGTGGCCCTGCCGTCGCCCCAGGACCGCCCGGGACGTCCACGACCACCCCCGCACGCGTGCACGGGACGTCCACGCCCGCTCCGCACGCGCGGGCGTGCACCGTCGCCCCGACCGACAGCCGAGCACCACGGAGGACTCCGCATGGACGCACTGCGCTACGCCTACCTCGGCCCCGCCGGGACGTTCACCGAGGCCGCGCTGCGTCAGGTCGTGAGCCCCGACGAGGCGCAGTACCTGCCGCAGGCCGACGTCGTCTCGGCGATCGAGGCGGTCCGGACCGGGGCCGCGGACCGGGCGGTCGTGGCGATCGAGAGCACCGCCGAGGGCGGTGTGACCGCGACGCTCGACGCGCTCGCGGTCGGCACGCCGCTCGTGCTGCTGCGCGAGGTGCTCGTGCCCGTCGGTTTCACCCTCGCCGCGGGAGCCGGCGTCACGCTCGACGGGGTGCACCGCCTGAGCGCGCACCCGCACGCGTGGGCGCTGTGCCGGCGCTGGCTCGCGGAGAACCTGCCCGACGTGGTGCACGTGCCCGCGACGTCGAACACGGCTCCCGCGTCGCTCATCGCCGAGCAGGTCGCGACCGGGCGCCCCGTGAGCGGGCCCGACGGCCCGGGGTTCGACGCGGCGCTCGTCCCGCCGCCCGCGGTCCAGCACTACGGCCTGCACACCTTGGCCACGGACGTCGCCGACCACGACAACGCCGTGACGCGCTTCGTCGTGATCGGCCGCCCCGGCGAGGTCCCGCCGCCGACGGGCGCCGACAAGACGACGATCGTCGTGCACCTGCCGAGCAACGAGGCCGGGGCCCTGCTCACGATGCTCGAGCAGCTCGCGGTGCGCGGCGTGAACCTCTCGCGCATCGAGTCCCGCCCGATCGGCGACGAGCTCGGCCGCTACTCCTTCTCGATGGACGCCGAGGGGCACATCGCGGAGGAGCGCATGGGCGAGGCGCTCATGGGGCTGCACCGGGTGTGCCCGCACGTGCGGTTCCTCGGCTCGTACCCGCGGGCCGACGGCGTCCGGGCCGACGTGCACACGGGCACCGCCGACGCGGACTTCCGTGACGCGCGCGGGTGGCTCGCGACGCTCCGGCGCGGCGAGGTCGTCTGACGCAGGCCCGTCGCGGGGAGCCCCGGGCCGGTCGACCTCCCGGCGTGCGGCAGGTCGACGGGCTGCTCCGGACCCGTCAGAGGCTCGGCACCCGCACCACGAGCGCGCCCTTGTCGACGCGCGCGGTGATCTCGAGCGCGCGGCCCACGAGGTCCCCGTCGACCTGCACGTGCTCGCCGCCCGCGACGCGCACGCGGATGTGGCGTGCCCGCGCGTGGTCGATGCGCCCGATCTTGTTGGGCAGGTCGGTCTTGACCCCGACACCCTGCAGCGCGACCTCGCCGAGCAGCTGAGCCCAGCCTGCGACCCCGCCGCGGGTGTCGATGGCCGCGACGTCGAGCCAGCCGTCGTCGAGCACCGCGTCGGGCAGGAGCGTGATGCCGCCGGGCAGCTTGCCGCAGTTGCCGATGAGCAGGCTGCGCAGGCGCACGGGTGTCGGCTGGTGGTCGTCGAGCCGGACCATCGTGCGCAGGCGGCGGCCGTGCAGGTGCTTGATGCCGGACACGAAGTAGGCCATCCAGCCGACGCGCGCCTTGAGGTTGTCGTCGGTGTCGGCGACCATCGCGGCGTCGAAGCCGAGGCCGGCGATGACCAGGAAGATGTGGTCCTGGTCGGCCGGCGCCTCGGGAGTCGTCTCGGACGTCGTGTCGATCGGCTCGTGCATCGGGGTCCCGGGCGGGGACGGGGGGCCCTCGACGCCCTCGCCCTCGGGCGCGAACTTCGTGATCCGCAGCCAGCCCACGTCGATCGTCCTGTCCTGGCCCGCGAGCGCGATGCGCAGCGCCTCGGGGGCGTCGGTCACGGGGATGTCGAGGTTGCGGGCGAGGAGGTTCCCGGTGCCGGACGGCAGGAGGGCCATCGGCACCCCGGTGCCGACGAGCCCCTCGGCCACCGCGCGGACCGTCCCGTCGCCGCCGACCGCGACGACGACCTTGGCGCCGCGCTCGACGGCCTCGCGCGTCTGGCCGACGCCCGGGTCCTCGACGCTCGTCTCGATCCACAGCGGCTCGGGGTACCCGCGCTCGGTGACGGCGCGCACGACGCCGTCGCGCAGGTCGGCCACGTCGGGCTTCGACGGGTTGGCCACGAACGCGACGAGCGGTCGCTGCACCTCGGCGGCCTCGACGACCTCGCGGGTCTCGGCGCGTGCGGTCTCGACGCTCGCCTGCATGTCCCGCTGCCGCCCGCGCAGCGAGAGCCCGAGCCCGAGCGAGACCGTCGCGATCAGTGCGGCCGCGAGCGCGAGCCAGCCCTCCCATGTCATGCGGTCAACCTAGGGGCAGGTGCGCCGCGGCGCGCGCGGCGGCGCGGCACCGAGGCGCAGGTCACCCCGAGGGGACGAGACGGGGGCGCCGAGGGGCTCGGCGCCGACGACCCGTCCGTTATGCCCGTGACGCAGTCGTCGGACCTCTCGATACGCTCGGACGGTGATCGACCTTCGACTCCTGCGGGAGGACCCCGAGCTCGTCCGTGCCAGCCAGCGTGCGCGCGGCGACGACCCCGACCTCGTCGACCGGGTGCTCGAGACGGACTCCCGGCGCCGCTCGGCCCTCACGGAGTTCGAGCAGCTGCGCGCCGAGCAGAAGCAGCACGGCAAGAAGGTCGCGGCGGCGACGGGCGACGAGAAGGCCGAGCTGCTCGCGCACGGCAAGGCGCTCTCGGAGCGCGTCAAGGCGCTCCAGGCGGAGGCCGACGAGGCGGAGCGGGTCGCCACGGACCTCGCGCGCAGCATCGGCAACGTGATCGAGGACGGCGTCCCGCCCGGCGGCGAGGACGACTACGTGGTGCTGCGCCACGAGGGGACCCCGCGGGACTTCGCCGCCGAGGGCTTCACGCCGCGGGACCACCTCGACCTCGGGGAGCGGCTCGCGGCGATCGACACCGAGCGCGGCGCCAAGGTCTCGGGCGCCCGGTTCTACTACCTCACGGGAATCGGGGCCCGGCTCGAGCTCGCGCTGCTCAACGCGGCCGTCGACCTCGCGCTCGGAGCCGGGTTCACGCCCGTCATCACCCCGACGCTGGTCAAGCCCGAGGTCATGGCCGGCACCGGGTTCCTCGGCGCGCACGCCGACGAGGTGTACCGGCTCGAGGCCGACGACCTCTACCTCGTGGGCACGAGCGAGGTCGCGCTCGCCGGCTACCACTCGGGCGAGATCCTCGACCTGACTGCGGGCCCCAAGCGGTACGCGGGCTGGTCGGCGTGCTACCGCCGCGAGGCCGGCTCGTACGGCAAGGACACCCGCGGCATCATCCGCGTGCACCAGTTCCACAAGGTCGAGGCGTTCAGCTGGACGACCGTCGAGGACGCCGCCGACGAGCACCGGCGCATCCTCGGCTGGGAGGAGCAGATGCTCCGGCTCGCCGAGCTGCCGTACCGGGTCATCGACACCGCGGCGGGAGACCTCGGGTCGAGCGCGGCCCGCAAGTTCGACTGCGAGGCGTGGCTGCCCACGCAGGAGCGCTACCTCGAGCTGACCTCGACCTCGAACTGCACGACGTTCCAGGCCCGGCGCCTGGGCGTCCGCGAGCGCACCGCGACCGGGGAGCTCCGGCCCGTGGCGACGCTCAACGGCACGCTCGCGACGACCCGCTGGATCGTCGCGATCCTGGAGAACCACCAGCAGCCCGACGGGTCGGTGCGCGTCCCCGTGGGGCTGCGTCCGTACCTCGGCGGGCTCGAGACCCTGGAGCCGGTGCGATGAGCCACACCCGCAGCGTGGCGAGCAGCCTCGTCGCCCTCGACGTCGACGGGACCCTGATGTCCTACGCGGGCGTCATCTCGCCCGAGGTGCGCGAGGCCGTGCACGCGCTGCGGGACGCGGGGGCGCACGTCGTGCTCGCGACCGGGCGGTCCGCGGTGTCGGTCGTCCCCGTCGCCCATGACCTCGGTCTGGACAGCGGCTGGGTGATCGCCTCGAACGGCGCGGTGACGCTGCGGCTCGACCCGTCGCTCGACGCCGGGTACGAGGTGACCGAGGTCATCCGCTTCGACCCGGAGCCCGTGCTGCGGGTGCTCCGGCTCGAGCTGCCCGACGCGCTGTACGCGGTCGAGGACGTCGGCACGGGGTTCCGGGTGAGCGCGCCGTTCCCCGCGGAGGAGCTCGGCGGCGACCACCGCGTCGTCTCCTTCGAGGAGCTGTGCAGCGAGCCGGTGACCCGCGTGATCATGCGCGACCCGCACGGCACGCCGCAGGAGTTCCACGCGCTCGTCGAGCGCGTCGGCCTGCACGAGGTGTCCTACGCGGTGGGCTGGTCGGCGTGGCTCGACCTGTCGCCGGGCGGGGTCTCCAAGGGCACGTCGCTCGAGGAGCTGCGGCGCGCGCTCGGCGTCGAGCCGTTCGCGACGGTCGCGATCGGCGACGGCAACAACGACCTCGAGATGCTGCGGTGGGCCGCGCGCGGGGTCGCGATGGGCCACGCCGCGGAGCCCGTGCGGGCCGCCGCGGACGAGGTGACCGGCACGATCGACGACGACGGCGCGCTCGAGGTGCTGCGGAGCCTGCTCGTCTGACGAGCCGTCGCGCGCGTCCGGGGTGGACAATCCCTGACATGGCGCACGGCATCGAGGACGTGGCCCGGGTCGCCGGGGTCTCCACGGCGACCGTGTCGCGCGCGCTGCGCGGGATCCCGGGGGTCGCCCCTGCGACGCGCGACCACGTGCTTGCCGTCGCCCACGACCTCGGGTACGTCGCGTCCCCGACGGCGGCGAGCCTCGCGACGGGTCGGACCCGCACGGTCGGGATCATCTCCCCGTGGGTCAACCACTGGTTCCACGCCGAGGTCATCGAGGGCGCGGAGCAGGCGCTGCGGGAGCACGGGTACGACGCGCTGCTGCACACGTTCGACATGGAGCGCGAGCGGCCGCGCCGCCGGCTCGACCCGGGGGCGCTGCGCCGCCGGGTCGACGGCGTGATCGTCGTCGGCGGCCCGCTCGTACCCGACGAGGTGCGGGTCGTCGAGGACCTCGGGGTGCCGGTCGTGTTCGTCGGCTCGGGCGCGCCGGGGCACGTGGTCGTGCGCCTCGACGACGCGCGCACGGCCCGGGTCGCGACGCAGCACCTGCTCGACCTCGGGCACCGCGTCGTCGGGCACGTCACGGGTGCGGTGGTCGACGACGGTCCGTCGGCGCCGTCGTGGTGGCGGCGCACGGGGTGGAGCGGGGCGCTCGCGGGCGCGGGCCTCGCGGCGGACCGCGACCTCGAGGTCGACGGGCGCTACGACGTCGACGGCGGGCGCGCCTCGACGCACGTCCTGCTCGACCGGCGGCCGGACGTCACGAGCGTGTTCGCGGCGTCCGACGAGATGGCGATGGGCGTCGTGCTGGCGGCCCGCGACCGGGGGCTGCGCGTGCCGGAGGACCTCTCGGTCGTCGGCGTCGACGGTCACGCGCTCGGTGAGCTCGTCGGGCTGACGACCATGGTGCAGCCCGCCGTCCGGCAGGGCGGCGCGGCGGCGCGGGTGCTGCTCGACCGCGTCTCGGGCGAGCCGCTGCCGCCGCGCGACGTGGTGTTCCAGACCGAGCTGCTCGTGCGGTCGTCCACCGCGGTGCCGCGCGTCGGCGCCCTCGTCGGGCGGTGAGGTTGAGTCCCGGCCGGTGCGGGTCCGGTGAGCACCCGGTGAGCGGCCGGTGCCTTCGGGCGAGTCGTCGCCTTTGTGACGCAATCGTGACCCGCTGATCTGGGGTTTCGGCTTGCGGCAAGGGAATGTAAACGCTTGCATCGTCAGCAAGGTTGCGGGCGCCGAGGACGCACGTCGGTGCGGGCCGCCCGTGACGCACAACGACGTGGAGGTCAGATGAACGGCATGCGCAGGCGCCGCGGGACCGCGGTAGTGGCAGCAGGGGCGGGGCTCACCCTCCTCCTGGCAGCGTGCTCGGGCGGCGACGGCGGTGGCGGCGACGCCGAGGAGACCGCGGGCGACACGGACTGCAGCGCGTACGAGGAGTACGGGGACCTGTCGGGCAAGACCGTCTCGGTCTACACCTCGATCGTCGACCCCGAGTCCGAGGAGCAGATCAACTCCTACCAGCCGTTCGTCGACTGCACCGGCGTCGAGATCGACTACGAGGGCTCGCGCGAGTTCGAGGCGCAGCTCCCCGTGCGCCTGACGGCCGGCAACCCGCCGGACATCGCCTACGTCCCGCAGCCCGGCTTCCTCAAGTCGCTCGTCGCGGACTTCCCCGACCAGGTCGTCCCCGCGCCGCAGTCCGTGATCGACAACGCCACGGAGTTCTACACCGAGGAGTGGGTCAACTACGGCACGGTCGACGGCACGCTCTACGCGACGCCGCTCGGCGCGAACGTGAAGTCGTTCGTCTGGTACTCGCCGCTGGCGTTCGAGGACGCCGGCTACGAGATCCCCACGACGTGGGACGAGCTCATGGACCTGAGCCAGCAGATCGTCGACGACGGCGGCGTGCCGTGGTGCGCCGGCATCGAGTCCGGTGACGCCACCGGCTGGCCGGCCACCGACTGGCTCGAGGACGTCGTGCTCCGCACCGCGGGCGCCGACGTGTACGACCAGTGGGTCAACCACGAGATCCCCTTCAACGACCCGCAGATCGTCGAGGCGCTCGGCACGGTCGGGGAGATCCTCAAGAACGACGAGTACGTCAACGGCGGCCTCGGCAACGTCCAGTCGATCGCGACGGCGGCGTGGAACGAGTCGGCCAACGGGATCCCCGACGGCACCTGCTGGCTGCACCGCGCGGCCAACTTCTACCAGGCCAACTGGGACGAGTCGCTGGAGGTCTCCGAGGACGGCGACGTCTACGCGTTCTACCTGCCCGGCGTGTCCGAGGACGACAAGCCGCTGCTCGGTGCCGGCGAGTTCGTGACGGCGTTCAGCGACCGTCCCGAGGTCGAGGCGTTCCAGGCGTTCCTCTCGAGCCCCGAGTGGGCGAACTCCAAGGCGAGCGTCACGGCGCAGGGCTGGTTCTCCGCGAACAACGGCCTCGACCCGGAGCTCATCAAGTCCCCGATCGACCAGCTCGCGTTCGAGCTGCTCACGAGCGACGAGTACACGTTCCGCTTCGACGGCTCCGACCAGATGCCGGGTGCCGTGGGCACCGGGTCGTTCTGGACGGAGATGACGGCGTGGGTCGCGAACGACAAGTCCGACGAGGACGTGCTGTCCGCGATCGAGGCCTCCTGGCCGACCTCGTGACCGTCGCCTCCTAGGTCCGCCCGGACCGCGGAGGCCACGCACCAGGCCGCGGCGGGCGTCCCCCTCCAGGGGCGCCCGCCGCGGCCCGTCACGTACCCGGTGGCGCCGTCGCCGGTGGCCGGTCACAAGTCGTGGAGGTGGAGCATGGTGCAGTTCTCGCCCGTCACCGAGTGGTTGACGCAGGCGGACGACGTCGGGCACAAGTTCGCCCTGATGTTCGTCGCGATCGCGCTGTTCGTGATCGTGATGGGGGCGATCCTCCTCGCGGTCGACCGGCCCAAGCGCGTCCCGCCGTGGGTCGTGCCCGTGGCGTTCCTCGGCCCGACGATCCTCGGGCTCGCGTTCGGTCTCGTGTACCCCGGGATCCGGACCATCTGGGCCTCGCTGTTCGACCGCACCGGCCAGAACTTCGTCGGGCTCGAGAACTACGCGACGGCCTTCGGTGAGGAGGCCTTCCAGACCGTCCTGCGCAACACCCTGATGTGGGTGATCCTCGTCCCGATCGTCGCGACGTTCGTCGGGCTCGTCTACGCGGTGCTCGTCGACCGCACCCGCTTCGAGTACCTCGCGAAGACCCTCGTGTTCCTGCCCATGGCGATCTCGATGGTCGGCGCGTCGATCATCTGGAAGTTCGTCTACGAGTACCGCCCCGACCAGAAGAACGTGAACCAGATCGGGCTGCTCAACCAGCTCCTCGTGTGGATCGGGCTCGAGCCGCAGCAGTTCCTGCTCAACCCGCCCGTCAACACGCTGTTCCTCATCGCGGTCATGATCTGGATCCAGGCCGGCTTCGCCATGACCGTCCTGTCCGCCGCGATCAAGGCCATCCCGGACGACATCGTCGAGGCCGCGCGGCTCGACGGCCTGCACGGCATCGGGATGTTCCGCTACATCACCGTCCCGAGCATCCGGCCCGCCCTCGTCGTCGTCGTGACGACGATCGCCATGGGCACGCTCAAGGTCTTCGACATCGTCCGGACGATGACCGGCGGCAACTTCGGCACCTCGGTCGTCGCCAACGAGTTCTACAACCAGAGCTTCCGCATCCGCGAGGTCGGGCTCGGTGCTGCGCTCGCGGTCATCCTGTTCGTGCTCGTCATCCCGCTCGTCGTCTACAACGTCCGCCAGCTCCGACTCTCCGAGGACATCCGATGAGCACAGGGATCCCGAGCATCGAGCTCGTCGAGGGCGCCCAGCAGGCCGCCAAGGGACGCCGGGAGCCCGGCCGGCTGTCGCGGCTCGAGAAGCGCGCCGCCGCGGCCAAGGGGAAGATCAGCTCGCCGTGGGCGTCGACCCTGGCCATCATCATCGCCATCGCGTGGACGATCCCGACGTTCGGGCTGCTGCTCACGTCGTTCCGGCCGCGCCTCGAGATCCGCCGCACCGGCTGGTGGACGTTCCTCTCGAACCCCGGGGTCACGCTCGAGAACTACACCGACGTGCTGTTCGGCAGCTCGACGGCGTTCTCCACGTTCTTCGTGAACTCGCTCGTCATCACGATCCCGGCGGTGGTCATCCCGATCTCGCTCGCGCTGCTCGCGGCGTACGCGTTCGCGTGGATCGACTTCAAGGGCCGCAACCTGCTGTTCGTCGCGGTCTTCGCGCTCCAGGTCATCCCGATCCAGGTCACGCTCATCCCGCTGCTCACGCAGTACGTGGACTGGGGGCTCGCGGGCTCGTTCTGGACGATCTGGCTCTCGCACTCGATCTTCGCGCTGCCCCTCGCGATCTTCCTGCTGCACAACTTCATGAAGGACATCCCGCCGTCGCTCGTCGAGGCCGCGCGCGTCGACGGTGCCGGGCACGTGAAGATCTTCTTCCAGGTGCTCATGCCGCTCCTCACCCCGGCGATCGCGTCGTTCGCGATCTTCCAGTTCCTCTGGGTGTGGAACGACCTGCTCGTCGCCCTGACCTTCGCGGGCGGCTCGACCGAGGTCGCGCCGCTCACGGTCCGCGTCGCCGAGCTCGCCGGCACCCGCGGGGCGCAGTGGCACATCCTCTCGGCCGGCGCGTTCGTGTCGATGATCGTGCCGCTGGTCGTGTTCCTCGCGCTGCAGCGGTTCTTCGTGCGCGGGCTGCTCGCGGGGTCCGTCAAGGGCTGACCCGCGGGACGCCCGCACCACCACGGCAGCACCGACCGCCCGTCCCGGTTCCTCGGGGCGGGCGGTCGGCGCGTCCGGGGCCGGCCGTGCTGTGCCGACCGGGTCCCCGTCGGCGGTTCACGGGCTGCCCGCCGGTCCGCGTCGGCGGTCCGTCGGCCCGCCCGCCCGCTGCTCGTACGCTGCTCGGGGCGCGCACGCTGCCGGCTGCCCGTCCGACGACCCGGGGGAGACGCATGACGGCCGACGTGCGCGCCGCCCGAGGGATACCCGCGCCGGTGCTGTTCCTGGGCTCCGGGCTCACGCAGTACCTCGGCGCCGCCCTCGCCGTCGGGCTCTTCGCGGTGCTCACCTCCCCGACCGTCGCGTGGCTGCGCATCGCCGTCTCGGCGCTCGTGCTCCTCGCGTGGCGCCGGCCGTGGCGCTTCCGGTGGACCCGCGGGGACCTGCTCGCGTCCGCGCTGTTCGGCGCGGTGCTCGCCGCGATGAACGTCGCCTTCTACGTCGCGATCGAGGTGCTGCCGCTCGGCACCGCGGTCGCGGTCGAGTTCGCCGGCCCCGTCGCGGTCGCCGCACTGACCGGGCGGACCGTGCGCGAGCGTGTCGCGATCGCCGTCGCCGCGGCCGGCGTGGTGCTGCTGGCCGGGGTCAGCCTCGACGCCGGTCCGGACGCCGGGCGCGGCCTGGTCGCGATCGGCGTCTCGGCCGTGTGCTGGGCGGGCTACATCCTGCTCGGGCGGCGCGTGGCGCACGGGCGCGCCGAGGCCGGCACGGGTCCTGGGGCCGCTGGGGTGCCCGACGACGCCGGCGCGGGGGACCCGTCCTCGGGTGGCGCGGTGCGCGACCTGGCCGGGCGCGACGAGGCGGTGGCCGACGACGCGGGAGCCGCCGGTCCGCGGTCCGGCGGGGCGGCGCCCGCCGGGGGTGCGCGCCCCGACGGCGTCTCGTCGCTCGCCGTGGCCATGACGGTCGGTGCGCTCGTCTTCGCGCCGTTCCTCGCGTCGCCCGCCGCACCCGTGCTGCGCGACCCGCACCTGCTCCTGCTCGTGGTCGGCATCGCCGTGTTCTCGTCGGTCGTGCCCTACGCGATCGAGCAGGTCGTGCTGCGCCGGGTGACCGCCGCGACCTTCGCGGTGCTGCTCGCGATGCTCCCGGCGACGGCGGCCGTCACGGGCGTCGTCGTCCTGCGCCAGCTCCCGGGCTGGGGAGAGGTCGCCGGGCTCGCGCTCGTCTCGGTCGCGATCGTGCTCACGGCCCGCCGGACCGCGTGACGCGCGCCGCTCCAGGTCGCACCGCGCGACGCGGCCCCGTGAGAGGTCGGACCGCGCGACGCGGCCCCTCTCCAGGTCGCACCACGCGATGCAGCCGCTCTACAGGTACTGCCCGGGTCGCTGCCGGGGGTCGGCGGGCTCCCCGCCGGGCGCGCCGTGCGCCGGGCCGCCCAGCCCGCCCGGCACTGCGGCCCCGGGCGGCAGCGCACGGCGCATCTGCGTGAGCTGCGCCTGGGCCGCCATCTGCTGCGCGACGAGCGCCGTCTGGATCCCGTGGAAAAGGCCCTCGAGCCACCCCACGAGCTGCGCCTGCGCGATCCGCAGCTCGGCGTCGCTCGGCGCCCGGTCCTCCGAGAACGGCAGCGTGATCCGGTGCAGCTCGTCGAGCAGCTCCGGGGACAGGCCCTCCTCGAGCTCGCGCAGCGACCGCTCGTGCACCTCGGCGAGCCGCGCGCGGGCGGCGTCGTCCAGCGGCGCGCTGCGGACCTCGTCGAGCAGCTGCTTGATCATCGTCCCGATCCGCATGACCTTCGCGGGCTGCCCGACCATCGTCGCCGGGTCCTCGCCGCCCGCGCCGTCGCCCGCGCCGTCGTCGTTCGGCTCGGCGTCCGCGCGGTGCTCCGCCGGGGCGACGGGCCGGCCGTCCGGCCCGACCACGACGACGCGGGGGCCGTGCCGCCCGTCGACCGGCAGGGCGTGCGCGGTCGGCTCGTCGGCGGCGGGGGTGCCGGACCCCGGCTCGGTGGGCGTCCGACCGGCGGGGGAGTCGGGGGCGTGCTCGTCGCTCGTGTGCTCGCTCATCGGGGCATTCTCGTCCCATCGCGCCCGCGCCGCAGGCGGTCGGCGCCTGGATAGGCTGACACGCATGACGTGGCTCGCGACCCCTGCCCATGCCCGCTGGCTCGAGCAGGAGACGGACCGGCTGCTGGCCTTCGGTGGACCGTCCGCGGTCCCGGGGCGCGGGTTCGCGCGGCTCGACGAGCAGGGGGCTCCGGTCGACGGCCCCGCGGAGCTGTGGATCACGTGCCGCATGACCCACGTGTACGCGCTCGGCGTGCTGCTGGGCCGCCCGGGCTCGGGCGCGCTCGTCGACCACGGGCTCGCGGCGCTCGACGGGCTGTTCCGCGACCGCGAGCACGGCGGCTGGTTCGCCGAGGTCGGCCCCGACGGACCGCTCGACGCGGACAAGGCCGCCTACCCGCACGCGTTCGTCGTGCTCGCGGCGTCCAGCGCGACCGCCGCGGGACGGCCCGGCGCGCGGGCGCTGCTCGACGAGGCGCTCGCGGTCTCGGAGCAGCACTTCTGGGACGACGAGGCCGGCATGGCCGTCGAGAGCTGGGACCGCACGTTCACCGAGCTCGACGCGTACCGCGGCGTCAACGCCAACATGCACACCGTCGAGGCGTACCTGGCCGCGGCCGACGTGACCGGGCACCGCGTGTGGCTCGACCGGGCCGTGCGCGTCGTCGAGCGGGTCGTGCACGGGTACGCGCGCGAGAACCGGTGGCGGATCCCCGAGCACTTCGACTCCGCGTGGCAGCCCGACCTCGAGTACAACGCCGACACCCCCGCGCACCCGTTCCGCCCGTACGGCGCGACGATCGGCCACTGGCTCGAGTGGGCGCGCCTCACGCTGCACGCCCGCGCGGCGCTCACCGCCCGCGGCGACGTCGCGCCGGACTGGATGCTCGACGACGCGGTCGCGCTGTTCGACGCGTCGGTCGCCGAGGGCTGGGACGTCGACGGCGCGCCGGGCTTCGTCTACACCGTCGACTGGGCCGGCGCCCCCGTCGTGCGCGAGCGCATGCACTGGGTCGTCGCCGAGGGCATCGCCGCCGCAGCCGCCCTGCACGCCGCGACGGGCGACGAGCGGTTCGACACCTGGTACCGCACGTGGTGGGACTACGCGGCGCTGTTCCTGCTCGACCGCGAGGGCGGGTCGTGGTGGCACGAGCTCGGCACGGACAACCAGGTCTCGCGCACCGTGTGGGAGGGCAAGGCCGACCTGTACCACGCGGTGCAGGCGACGCTGGTCCCGCGTCTGCCGCTCACCCCGGTGCTGGCCCCGGCGCTCGCGGCGGGTGCGCTCGACCTGACCTGACCTGACCTGACCTGACCCGCTCCGCCGGGCGCCGGGCGCCGGGCGTGCGCGAGAGCGGCGCGCGACCCCGCACAGGAGTCGCGCGTGGCGCTCCGAGGGTCAGGTCGTCAGCAGGACCTTCCCGAAGACCTCGCCCGAGTCGAGCAGGCGGTGCGCGTCCGCGGCCCGCTCGAGCGGGAGGCGGGCGTGCACGACCGGCCGGACGCGCCCGTCGGCGAGCATCGGCCACACGTGCTCCCGCACCGCGGCGACGAGCGCCGTCTTCTCGGCGGACGGGCGTGAGCGCAGCGTCGTCCCGGCGACGCTGAGCCGCTTCGTGAGGAGCTGCCCGAGGTCGATCTCGGCCCGCCGGCCGCGCTGCAGCCCGATGACGACGAGCCGCCCGTCGGTCGCGAGCACCTCCAGGTTGTCCGCGAGAGCGCCCGCGCCGAGCACGTCGAGCACCAGATCGACCCCTCGACCCGCCGTCGCGTCGTGCACGGCCCGGGTGAAAAGGCCGGCCCGGTGGTCGATCCCGAGCGCCGCACCGAGCTCCTCGCACCGCGCGGCCCGCTCCGGACCCCCCGCGGTCGCCAGGACCCGGGCCCCGAGCGCCGCGGCGAGCTGCACCGCGACGGACCCGACGCCGCCGGAGCCCCCCTGCACGAGGACGACCTCGCCCGCGCGGAGCCGGCCGACGTCGACCAGGTTGGACCACGCGGTGCACACCGCCTCCGGCAGGCCCGCCGCGTCGACCAGGTCGGTGCCGTCGGGCACGGGGAGCACGTGACCTGCAGGAACGGTCACCCGGGACGCGTAGCCGCCGCCCGCGAGCAGCGCCGCGACGCGGTCACCGACCGCCCAGCCGCCCTCCTGGGGGCTCGGGACGCCGTCCCCGAGCGCCGCGACGACGCCCGAGACCTCGAGGCCCGGCCAGTCCGGCGCACCGGGCGGCGGCGGGTAGCTGCCCGCGCGCTGCAGGAGGTCCGCCCGGTTCACGCCCGCGGCGACCACGTCGAGCAGCAGCTCGCCGGGTCCCGGAGCCGGATCGGGCATCTCGTGACACACCAGGACATCCGGCCCGCCCGCGCGGGCGGCGACGACGGCTCGCATGACCGCCACGTTAGGGGGACCCGGGGCGTACCGCTGCGGGTGAGGTCGTGGCAAACTCTGCGCGGGGCTAATGGTCCACTGTCCAGTAGCCGATGAGAAGCGTGCGGCAACCTCTCCACAGAGCGGTTCCGTCGGGCGTCGTCGGTGCGACGCCCGCGTCGGGTGAAGGAAAGAGGTCGACATGCTGCGCAGGCTTGGCATCCGCGCCAAGGTTCTGGCTGTCCTCGCCGTGCCCATGATCGTGCTGCTCATCGCTGGTGGATACATCTCGTACGGGGCTTTCCGCTCGGCGAAGACCGCTGCCGCTGCTGCCACCGTCGTGGAGGTCCTGGACGCGTACGCCCCCCTCGGGGCGAACCTCCAGACCGAGCGCGCACTCTCGCTGTCCCTCGTGAGGGACCAGGCCCAGCTGGACGCGGCCCGTGCCGCGACGGACAAGACGCTCTCCGAGCTGAAGCCGCTGACGGCACGCATCGACCGGGACGAGTTCCCGGACAGCGTGCTCGCGGCGTTCGACGAGTCCCAGCTCGCGCACAACGAGATGCTCCCCGCGGTGCGCCGGTCGGTCGACACCGACTCGCAGGCCGCGATCATCAAGCGCAACTACGACCAGATCATCAACGGGCAGATCCAGCTCGTCGGTCAGGTCGCGGAGACGATGGACAACCGCGAGGTCGCTCAGTACGTCACGGCGTACCACGAGCTCGTGACCCTCGCCGAGAGCCTCGCGAACGAGCTCACGCAGGGTACGGGGCTCATCCTCACGCAGGCCTCGTCGCCTGCGGCGGTCCGCAACTTCGACACGCAGACCACGTCGACGGAGCTGGCCCGTGCCAACGCCCGCGTCGCGCTGGCCGCGCTCGGCAACACGGACATCCGCCTCCCCAGCGAGGACCCGACGTCCGACTTCACGCGCAAGCGGAACCTCCTCACGACCGGTAACGCCGGCTCCGTGACGGCGGTCGACCCCGTCGCGTGGACCGAGGACATCCAGAAGCAGCTCGTCAGCATCAACGACGTGCGTATCGAGATGCTCGCCGAGGGCAAGGCCGAGGCCGACGTGGCCGCCTCGGCGGAGCGCACCGCGGCGATCATCACGATCGTCATCTCGGTGCTCGCCGCCGTCGCGTCCTTCGCCTTCGCGATCGTCGTCGCCCGAGGCATCACCGTCCCGCTGCGACGCCTCACGGCCGCGGCCGGTGACGTCCGCGAGCAGCTCCCGAAGCTCGTCGAGCAGGTCGCGGTCCCCGGCGAGGGGCCCGGTCTGGAGCTCGTGCAGATCCCGGTCGAGTCGTCCGACGAGGTCGGCCAGCTGGCCGCCGCGTTCAACTCCGTCAACGCGACGACCCTCCAGGTCGCGCAGGAGCAGGCCGCGCTGCGTGGCTCGATCGCGGAGATGTTCATCAACGTCGCCCGTCGTGACCAGGTCCTCCTCAACCGCCAGCTGTCGTTCATCGACTCGCTCGAGCGCTCCGAGGAAGACCCGAACACCCTGGCGAACCTGTTCCGCCTCGACCACCTCGCGACGCGAATGCGACGCAACGCGGAGTCGCTCCTCGTCCTGGCCGGCATCGACTCGGGCCGCCGCGTCCGCGACGCCATGCCGCTCTCGGACGTCATCCGCACCGCCTCGTCGGAGATCGAGCAGTACGACCGCGTGGAGCTCGACCTCACGGTCGACCCGCAGATGCTCGGGTTCAACGCCCTGAGCGCGGCCCACCTGCTCGCCGAGCTCCTCGAGAACGCGACGATCTTCTCCGAGCCGGAGACGCCGGTCGAGGTCAAGACGGGTGTCGTCGGCGAGTTCGTGATCGTCCAGGTCCTCGACCACGGCCTCGGGATGTCCGACGCCGAGCTCGAGTCGGCCAACGAGAAGATCCGCTCCACGTCCGCCAGCGACTCGCTGGGCGCGCAGCGCCTCGGCCTCTTCGTCGTCGGCCGCATCGCCCACCGCCTCGGTGCGGAGGTCACGCTCGCGAAGAGCCCGCGCGGCACCGGCACGGTCACGACCGTCCGGTTCCCGGTGACGCTGTTCACGACGAACGAGAGCCCCGTCTTCGGCTCGATGCCCCCGCAGCAGGCCCTGACGCAGGCCCCCGAGCGCCGGATGCCGGTCGCGGAGGAGGCACCCGTCGTCGAGGCCGTCGACCTGCAGGCGCTGACCGACGGCGAGACGTCGCTCGGTCTGCCCCGCCGGCGTCTGCGTGGCGACGAGGACTCCGCGGAGATCCCCCTGCCGCAGAACCCGGTGCTCCCGCAGCGGTCCCACAAGACGTTCGACGAGAGCAAGATCGTGCTCCCGCAGGCGCAGGCGACGACCCTGTCGCCCGAGATCTCCGGGGACAGCTCCGGCTGGACCCCCGCGGTCCAGGCGGCGCCGGTCAAGTCCGGTCTGCCGACCCGTGCCCGCGCGGCGACGCCGGCCTGGGCGCAGCCGGAGGAGGAGGCCGCTCCGGCCCCCGCCGCTCCTGCCGCACCCGAGGCGCGCGTCGGCCTGTTCTCCGGCTTCCGCACCCGTGGCGACCTGCCCGCGCCGGCTCCGGCCGACCTCCCGGGCGCGCCGCAGCGCGACGAGCAGGCGGACGCCCCGCAGCGTCCCTCGCAGGGCTTCGTCGTCCCGGGCCTCGTGCCCGACGAGGACGAGTCCTCCACCGGCTCGTGGAGCCAGGGCTGGGACGAGCAGCCTGCCGCTGCCGCGTCCACGCCGTCGGCGCCCGTCGCCGAGGAGACCGAGTCGTGGGCCCCCGCGCAGAGCTGGGACGCCCCGGCCGAGCAGCCCGCCGCGCCGGCAGCCGAGGAGTGGGCCCCGGCCGCCTCCTGGGAGCAGGCGCCCGAGCGCACGGAGGAGCCCGCGCCCTGGGCACCGACGTCGAGCTGGGACCAGGCTCCCGAGCAGGCGCCGCAGGAGCAGGCGTGGTCCCCGACCCCCGCGTGGGAGGACTCGGCGCCGCTGTCCGGGTCGCCCCGCGTCGAGGACGCCCCGGCGGCGCACGCCCCGGTCGAGCACGTCGAGCAGTCCACCGCCGCCGAGGCGTGGGAGCCGACGCCGGTCGCCGAGCGCCCGCGTGAGCCGCGCCACGAGGTCTCGCCCCCGACGGGCGCCTACCCGGAGTTCACCGCGTACAGCGGCTACTCGGGCTGGGCGACGCCGGTCGAGTCCGACCAGCCGGCCCCGCGCTACACCTCGCCCTACACGGCCTCGTACGTCCGGGACGGCTTCGCGCCGATCCTCGACGAGTCGCGGGCCTGGAACGGCGACACCGCCGAGCACGACGCCCCGGCCCCGGCCGAGGAGAGCTGGCAGCCCGAGACCACGCAGCAGTCGTGGTCCGAGCCTGCGGCCGAGCAGTCGTGGGACGCGCAGCCTGCTGCTGAGCAGTCGTGGGACGCGCAGCCTGCTGCTGAGCAGTCGTGGGACGCGCAGCCCGCCGCCGAGCAGTCGTGGGAGAGCCCGGAGCCCGCGTCCGCCGACCACGGCTGGACGGCCCCCCCGGCGTACGAGGAGCCCGCACAGGTCGACTCCCCGTCGTGGGCGCAGCCCGCGTCGCACATCGCCGAGACCGAGCAGTGGACCGTCCCGGCGCTCGAGGAGGACCCGGCCGTCGAGTCGTGGGCCGCCGCCGAGCCCGAGCCGGAGCCGCTCGCCCAGCGCCGCCCGCGTGGGTCGTCCTTCGTGGACGCCCAGGCCCAGACGGAGCTGTTCACCCCGGTCGAGGCCGAGCTCCTCGCGGAGTCGCACGCCGAGGCCGAGGCACCCGCCGCCGCACCGGCGCCGGTCGCCGCTCCCGCTCCCGAGCGCGCTGCGACCCCGTCGTGGGCCGCGACGCGCCCCGCCGAGCAGGCGCCGGCGTTCACGGACCTCGTGAACGGCGACGCCGGTGACGACTCGAAGAAGGGTCGCCGCTGGGGGCTCTTCGGGCGCAAGAAGGACGACGCCCCGACCCCGGGCGCCGGGACCCCGGCCACGCCGTCGCCGTTCGCGGGCGGCTTCCAGCCGACGTCCGAGCCTGCCCCCGCGGCGGGTCTGCGGACCTCGGCCTGGGCCGACCCCGCCCCGGCGCAGCCTGAGCCGGCTCCGGTCTCGACGTTCGCGCCGCCCGCCCCGCAGGCACCGCCCTCGGCGCCGTTCCCGCAGCGTGAGAGCACGCGTCCCACGGGCGGGAGCTGGCAGCCCCCGGCGAGCCCGGCTCCCGAGCCGGCGAACCCGGGCTCCGGTGCGCCCCAGCCGCTGTCGGCCTTCTTCCGGCCGCCGACGGCTGACCGTCCCGCCCCGGCGGCGCCCCCGGCGTCCTGGGCCCCGCCGGAGTGGGCTGCCCGCCCGTCCGGCACCGCGAGCGGCCCCGAGTCCTCGCGCTCTGTTCCTCCGCCGTCAGCGGCACCGCGCATCGGTGCCCTGGACGACGAGGTCGCTGCAATGCTGGCGCTCCGCTCCGACATCCAGGAGCAGGCTCTCTCCGAGCTGAGCCAGCTGTCCGCGTACCGGCCGGCCGCGATGAACGGCTCGACCGGAAGTGCGTCGCTCACCAAGCGCGTACCGAACGCGATCCCGGCTGCTCCGCCTCTCGCGGCGCCGGAGTCCGACCGTGGGAACCCCCGGGATGCCGACCAGCTGCGTTCGCGGCTGTCGAGCTTCCAGCAGGGGACCTCGCGCGGTCGCCGTGCCGCGGAGGCGCCGGACGATGCATCGGCCGCCTCCACGAGCTCCGAACCGCTGATCGGCTCCGCCGACCAGCACAGCACCCCGCCGTCGCCGACATGGTGACGACACAGCACGCAGTCAACTCCGGCTGCCACCGCAAGGAGGAAGTGTGACAGCGCTCAGCACCGAGGCAGCCAACTTCGGCTGGCTCCTGGACAACTTCGTCCGGACCGTGCCCGGCACCCGGCACACGCTGGTCGTGTCCGCCGACGGTCTTCTCATGGCCATGTCCGACCAGCTCGACCGCACCAGCGGCGACCAGCTCGGGGCGATCGTCTCGGGCATGTCGAGCCTCACCCGGGGCGCGGCCCGCCAGCTGCGTGCGGGGGAGGTGCGGCAGGCCATCATCGAGATGGACAACATGTTCCTCTTCCTGATGAGCGTCTCCAACGGCTCCGTCCTGTCGGTCGTCGCCGAGGCGAGCTGCGACGTCGGCCTCATCGGCTACGAGATGGCGATGCTCGTCTCGCGGACCGAGGCGACGCTGACCCCGCAGCTCATCAGCGAGATGCGCGGCCAGCTCCCCGTCGACGGCGCCACCCGGACCCCGGTGGCGTGAGGACGCGATGAGCGACCACATCGAGTACGAGGCCAGGACGGTCCGGCCCTATGCCGTGACCGGTGGCCGCGTGCGCTCGGCACGCTCCGACCTGCCTCTCGAGGCTCTGGTCGAGGTCATGCCCGGTGCCGTCACGAGCCAGGGGCTGCCCCCCGAGAAGCGGGCGATCCTGCAGCACGCTGCACACAACTACATCTCGGTCGCCGAGCTGTCGGCCCTCCTGCACCTGCCTCTCGGCGTGGTGCGGGTCCTGGTCTCCGACCTCGCCGACGCGAAGTACATCCGTGTGCACACGTCCCAGCCGGTTGAGGTCCACACCGGTCAGTCCCCCGCCCTGTCCCTGAGCGTGCTGGAGAGTGTTCTCAATGGCATTTCCGCCCTCTGACGCCGCAGTGGCCGCCCCGGCGGGCACTCCAGGCAGCGTCGCGCCCACTGTCGTCAAGATCGTCGTCGCCGGTGGCTTCGCCGTCGGCAAGACGACCTTCATCGGGTCCATCTCCGACATCGAGCCCCTGAACACCGAGGCCGCGATGACGGAGCACTCGGTCGGCGTCGACGACGCCGGCGGGGTCTCCGACCGCAAGACCACCACGACGGTCGCGATGGACTTCGGTCGCATCGCCCTGCCGGGTGCGCTGTGGCTCTACCTGTTCGGCACGCCGGGCCAGGACCGCTTCCTCTTCATGTGGGACGACCTGGTGCGGGGCGCGATCGGCGCGGTCGTCCTCGTGGACACCGACCGCCTCGACCAGTGCTTCCCGGCCGTCGACTACTTCGAGAGCCGGGGCATCCCGTTCGTCGTGGGCGTCAACTGCTTCGACGGCGTCGCCAAGCACCAGCTCGACGACGTCCGCGAGGCGCTCGCCATCCCGGCGCACGTCCCGGTCCTCTACACGGACGCCCGCTCGCGCGCGGCGACCAAGCAGGCGCTCATCGCGCTCGTGCAGCTCGCCATGGAGCGGCTGCGCGGCGCCTGACGCCCGCGTCCGACCTCACCACCGGCCGGTCCTCCCTCGTGGCGGGCCGGCCGGTGGCGTGTCCGGGTTGCTCGGTCCGCGCGCCCGGGCTCCGCTCGGACGGGGGCGTCCGGGGCGCGCGCGGTGCCCGGTTCGTCCGATGTGTCCCTGCGGTCGGTAGGCTCGTGCAGATGGGTGTGTATGTCGACGGGTCAGCACTGAGCAGGTACCTCATCGACGCCACGAGCACCGGCGACTGGTGCGCGTGGGCGGCGGTCTGGGAGGCCGAGCTCCTCACCACCACGCTCGGCGTCAACGAGCTGCGGCGCGCCGCGGCGTGGAAGGGCTCCGCGGACCGGGCGGTCGCGCACGGCGTCACCGAGCGGCTGCGGGTCGTGCCGTTCTCGGACCAGGCGTTCGGCGCGGCGGTGACCCGGGCCAAGGGCCTGACGCCGTTCCAGGCGCTGCACCTCGGGGTCGCCCTGACCGAGCCCGACGTCGACCGCATCGCGACCTACGACGGGAAGCTCGCGCGCACCGCGGCGAAGGAGGGCCTCCAGGTCGTCTCGCCCGGGCGCCGGCCCGGGTGGTGGACCCAGAACGACAGCTGACGTCCGGGCTCCGGCGGCCGAGCGACTGGCACAATGAGCGCGCGCGTCGTGCGGTGCCGGCGGCGCGGGGAGGGCTGGCTGAGCGGCCGAAAGCGACGGTCTTGAAAACCGTTAGGGTGATGAACTCATCCTCAAGGGTTCGAATCCCTTGCCCTCCGCACCCGGCGTTACCGCAGGTCAGTGCGGTGGACGGCCTCGACCACGCCGGTCCCGCACACCCCGCGTGCGCAGCCAGCGCACCCGTCCGGCCTCGTGTCCCCGGCGATAAAGACCGTGCCGGACGCCAGCGTGCCGTCCTACGCTCACGCACGCTCCTGGTCGGCAGCCGGACGGCGTCGCCGTCGCGGGTCCTGCGCGAACGGCCGGTGAGCACTGCACTGGATGCAGCGCCTGTCACGCGACCGGGTTCAACTCCCGATGGTCGTCCGGCGCGCGGTCACCCAGGGCGGTCGCGGTCTGCGACGCCGGGCGTGCCCGGGACGTCCCCCGCGGCCGGCCGGCCGCGCGCCGGCGATCGACGCGCCGACGCCGCTCCGGGCAGTGGACCAGCCGAGGGTCGGCCGGACCGTGCGGGAGAGGTCGAGCATGAAGATCGTCGTGCAGGAGTGGGAGCGGGTCCTGGTGTACCGGGACGGGACGTTCGAGGGAGTGCTCGAGCCCGGCCGCCGGTCGGTGCCGTGGCTCCGGCACCGCACCGTCCGCGTCGCCGTCCGTCCGCGGCTCCTGGTCGTGCCGCTCCAGGAGGTGCTGACGGCCGACGGGATCGCGGTCAAGGTGAGCCTGACGTCGACGGTCCGCGTCGTGGACGCACGGACGTGGCACGAGGCAGTCGAGGAGCCGGACGCGTTCCTGCACTCCGCGCTCCAGCTCGCGCTGCGGGACGCCGTCGCCGCCCGGACGCTCGACGAGCTGCTCGCCGACCGCGCCGAGGTGCCGGCGCAGCTGCGTGCGGCGGTCGGGCCGGCGGCAGCCGGGCTGGGGGTCGAGGTCGCCGAGGTCGCGCTGCGGGACGTCGTCGTGCCCGCGGAGCTGCGGCGCGCCGCGGCCGAGGTCGTGACGGCTCGGGCGCAGGGGCTCGCGGCGCTCGAGCGCGCGCGGACCGAGGTCGCCGTGACGCGCGCCCTGGCGAACGCGGCGAGGCTTGTGGGGTCGAACCCGGGGCTGCTCCAGCTGCGCACGCTGCAGGTCGTCGAGGCCGGCGGGGCGACCGTCGTGCTCTCCGCGGACCCGGCGGTCGCGCACGCCGTGGCGACGGGCGCGTGACGCGTCCGCTCCGTCGCCCACCGTCGAGCCGACCGGTGGGCGACGGGGCGGGCGTGGGCTGACGGGCAGGTCAGCCGGCCGCGTCCGGGCGGCGCTTCTGCGGGTACGGGGTCTCACCGCGGGTCAGGCGGTCGACGGTCTCGGCGATCTTGCGGGCGCGGGTCTCGGCCCGCTTGACGCCGTTGATCCGGAGGATGAACGCGAACCGGTTCGCCGAGGTCAGCACGTCCCACCACGCCTGCGCGGCGGGCTCGGCGGCGAGCGCCGCGGCGAGGTCGTCGGGCACGACCGTGTTCTTCGGGCCCTCGTACGCGGCCTCCCACCGGCCGTCGGCCTGCGCGGCGCGGACCTGCGCGCGGCCCGCCTCCTGCATCTTGCCCTCGGCCTCGAGCCGCGCGACGTGCCCGACGTTGCGGGCCGACCACCGGCTGCGCGCCCGGCGCGGCGTCATCCGCTGGTAGGACGACTCGGCGTCGCGTGCGCGGCCCTGTCCGTCGATCCAGCCGTAGCAGAGGGCCTCGTCGAGCGCGGTCGCGTACGTGATCTCCGTGACCGTGCCGCCCTTCTTGTGCAGCACGAGCCACACGCCGTCGGACGTCGTGTGGTTCTCGTCGAGCCACGCCCGCCACGCCTCGGCGTCGGGCAGGAGCAGCTCGGGCAGGTCGTCGGCCATGCGCACATCGTGCCGTGCGGGTCCGACACCCGAGCGCCTGTCCGGCACGCAGGGTTGCACCACGGGTGACGGGCGGCGGGCGCCGAGCGGCGTCAGGACTTCCGCTGGTCCATCTTGAGCCCCTCGAACGAGTGCTCGGTGCGGTACGGCGGGAGCTCGGCGTCGGTGTCGGCGACGATCTCGTGGCTCAGGTGGGCGCGCAGCGCGGGGTCGACCCGCTCGTACGCCTCCGCGGAGAGCCGGATGCGCGGCGGGTGCGGGTCCGCGGGGTCCTTGAGCCGGTCGACGACGGCCCGGTCCTCGGGCGAGACGATGCCGAGGATCATGACCTGGCGCATCCGGGAGCCGTTCCCCATGGCCGAGCCCCGGTGCAGCATCAGCCCGGACCGCACCGAGAAGTTGCCGCCCTTCGCGTAGAACGCCTGCAGCCGCGCGTCGTACTCGGGGGTGCGCTCGTCGGGCGGGAACATCGCCCCCTCGAAGTCCTCGCCGACCTCGAACTGCGTGCCCAGCACCGCCTGGAACGGGCCGTCGACCACGTCGACGGCGGAGGCGTTGACGGCGATCGACGTCAGCCGGTGCTCGTCGCGCGTCGCCGCCGGCATCGGGAAGTCGCGGTGCCACGGCTGGTTCTCGGCGCCGGGCAGGGGCACGTCGCAGCCGAGCTCCACGATCTGCCAGTCGGGCCCGAACATGTGCTCCGACAGCGCGGTGACGACGGGGTGGGCCGCGAGGTCCCAGAAGCCCCGGACGCGCTCGGCGTACGGCTCGAAGTAGAACCGGTTCCAGCCGCGCGGCGCGACGCCGCCCGGGGTCCGCAGGGCCTCCATGAGCTCGCGCGCGAGGTCGACGTCCAGGTCGCGGGCCCACTCCGGCGCGAACGCGCCCCGGACGACCGTGATGCCCTGGTCGTGGATCTCACGGCTGAGGTCCTCGGCACGGTGCTCGGTCGCGCTCTGCTGTGCTGTCGTCGTCATGCCCCGACCCCCCGGTCGACCCGTGCCTGCGCGCCGGTGCGCGGGCTCCCGGACCAGCGTAGGCACGGCGGCGCGAGGTCGTCAGCCGGAGCGCGCCCGGACCGAGCGGTCCGCGGGTCGGCCTCGGCGGGCGCGCCGGCAGGAGCGTCCGCGGCGGGCCGGCCGCAGGGCCTCGGTCGCGGCGGGTCAGTCCGACGGGTCGGTCGAGACCCGGTTGCGGCCCGCGTGCTTCGCGGCGTACAGCAGCGCGTCGGCCCGTGCGAGCAGGGTGCGCTGGGTGTCGTCGGGGTGGCTCGTGGCCAGCCCGACGCTCACGGTCACGGGGACGTCCCGGGTCAGCGGGGACCAGTCGTGGTGCGCGACGGCGCGGCGCAGGCCCTCGAGGTACGTCACGACGGCGTCGCCCGCCGCCGACTGCACGACGAGCAGGAACTCCTCGCCGCCGAGCCGGGCGGCGAAGGCCGAGCCGGGCAGGGGGACGGCGTCGGCGACGTCGTCGAGCAGGCGCGCGACCTGCACGAGCACCTCGTCGCCGACCGCGTGGGAGAACGTGTCGTTGACCCGCTTGAAGTGGTCGAGGTCGATCAGCGCGACCGCGAGCTGCAGACCCTGGGCGCGGCTGTCGACGAGCAGCCCGGGGAGCGCCTGGTCGACGTGGCGGCGGTTGAGCAGCTGCGTGAGCGGGTCGCGCAGGGACTCGTGCCGGAAGCGTGCGGCGGCCTGCCGCGCCTCGGACGTCTCGAACATCGCCTGCTGGAGCCGGGCCTGCGCCTCGCGCTCCTCGGAGACCAGCGCCTTCTCGAGCGCGTGGAACCGCTTGTACGCGTGGAACGCGCGCTCGTGGTCGCCGCGCGCCGCGTGGATCTCGGCCTGCTCCTCCTCGACCTGCGCGGTGCGGTAGCGCAGGCCGTGCGCGTCGCTGAGCGTGCGGCACCGGTCGAGGGTCCCCTGCGCGGCGTCGTGGTCCCCGAGGAGCCGCAGCGCGGTCGCGAGCGTGAGCAGGAACTCGGCGTCGGCCGTGACCTCGCGCGTCGCGAGGTTGCCGTTCTCCTCGAGCGCCCGCCGTGCGCTCGCGACGGCCGCGGCGTGGTCACCGCGCCCCATCTGCACGCGCGCGAGGGTGTCCCACACGTGCGACTGCAGCCGCATCCCGTGGCGCTCGTAGACGTCGAGCATGCGGTCGATCGTCTCTTGCGCATCGTCGAAGTCGCCGGCGGCGTACTCCCCGTACGCGCGGTTGTTCAGGACCCGCAGGCGGCGCACGACGTCGTCGGCCTCGACCGCGAGCTGCTCGGCCTGCGTGTAGCGCGCCCGGGCCTCCTCGATCGACCCGGACTCGTCGAGCGCGTCGGCGAGGCGCATCACGTAGTGCGCGCGCACCGACGGCGGCGCGTCGTCGTCGAGCGCGTCGAGGGCCTTGACGGAGTGCTCGAGGTACGACGCGTGGTCGCCGATGTCGCGGAACGCCCAGGACAGCCCGAGGTGGCTGCGCGCGAGCAGGCGCGCCCGGCCGTGGTCGGTCGCGTGGTCGTGCACCTGCCACATGATGCGCGTGGCCTCGGCGAGCCGGCCCTGGCGCTCGAAGACGTCGGCGCGGACGAGGCGCGCGCGCCACACGAGCTCGACGTCGCCGATCGCGCGGGCGGCCTGCTCGAGCTCGACGGCGCGCGCGAGCATCGCGACGAGGTCGTTGCCGCGCTGGTCGTCGAGCACGTCGAGCGCGCGGGAGATCTCCGCGGCGTCGGGCGTACCGGGTGCGGCGGGCACGACGACGAGGGCGCCGGTGTCCCCGGTCACCTCGTCCGCACTCTCGACGCACGTCATGCCACAGGATCGGCACGGACGGGTCCGCGATGAACGTTCCGACACTCCTGGACGGTTGTCAGGTTCGTCACGTGCGCGGGACCATCCGCGGGCCCGTCCGCTCCGAACCCTGCGCAGACGACCCCCCGAGGAGGAGCCCACCCGATGTCCCCGACCCGAGCACCGGCCGCGCGGCCAGGTCGCGAGCGGCGGCCGTGGGGCACACTGTCGCTCGTGACCACGACCTCCGGCGAGCCCGTGCTGCCGGTCCCCGAGCCTGTGGCCGACGAGCCCGAGAGCACCGACGCGCTGCTCGTCCGCGCCGCCGCCGGCGACGAGGGCGCGTTCGCGCTCGTGTACGACGCGCTCTCGGCCGCGGTGTTCGGCACGTGCCTCGCGGTGCTGCGCGACCGGGACCACGCCGCCGAGGTGCTCCAGGAGGTCATGGTCGAGGTCTGGCGCACCGCCTCCCGGTTCGACCCCGAGCGCGGCTCGGCCCGCACGTGGGCGCTCACGCTCGCGCACCGCCGGGCCGTCGACCGGGTGCGTGCCGTGCAGGCGCAGCGCAACCGGGACCAGCGCGCGCTCGACGAGCAGGTCGAGCGGCCGTTCGACGTCGTCGCGGAGGAGGTCGAGGAGAGCATGGACCGTGCCCGCGTGCGGCACTGCCTCGAGGGGCTCACGCCCACGCAGCACGAGGCCGTCGTGCTCGCCTACTACGGCGGCCGGACGTACCGCGAGGTCGCCGACGAGCTCGCCGCCCCCCTCGCGACCGTGAAGTCCCGCATCCGTGACGGGCTCCTCCGGCTGCGCGACTGCCTGGGGGTGGCCGCATGAGCACGACCGACGGCCCGGGCCGCGACGACACCCCCGACGTGCGGGACCTGCTGGGCGCCTACGCGCTCGACGCGGTCGACGACGTCGAGCGCCGTGCCGTCGAGCGGCTGGTCGCGCGCGACCCCGACGCGGCGCGCGAGCTCGCGGAGCTGACCGCGACCGCGGCGCTGCTCGGCTCGGCGGCCCAGGTCCCGCCGCCCGCCGACGTGCGGGCCTCGGTGCTCGACGCGATCCGCGCGACCCCGCAGGCCGGGGTGCGGGGGGTGCGGGACGACCCGGCGCGGGCCGGCTCGGGCGCCTCGACGCCGCCGGCGACGCTCCGGGACGCCCCGTCGCACGCCGACCGCGGGCCCGACGCCCCGTGGGACGTGGACCGCGTCCCCGACGGCACGTGGGACGTGGACCGCGTCCCGGACGCCCCGTCGCACGCCGACCGCGTGCCCGCGGCCGACGCACCCTCAGCCGCCCGCGCCGACGCCGCCTCGAGCTCCGGCGTGACCGAGCTCGCCGCACGTCGGCGTCCGCCGCGGCGCAGCGCGACGTGGCTCGCCGTCGCCGCGACCGCCCTCGGCGCCGCCGCGGTGCCGAGCGTCGTGGCGTGGCAGCAGCACCAGGAGGCCCGCCAGGCCGGCGAGCAGGCGCGCCTCATGGCCGAGATGCTCGCGGAGCCCGGCGCCGAGGTGGTCCGCGCCGACGTCGAGGGCGGCGGGACGGCGGTGGGCGTGCTCGGGGACGGCCACGCGATGTTCACGGCGACGGGCCTCGGCGACCCGGGCGACGGCAAGGAGTACCAGCTCTGGGTCATCCGCGACGGCGTCCCGCTGCCGGACGTCGTGATGCCCGACGAGTCGGGTGCGCTGCACGCGATGGCCGAGGACTTCGCGCCCGGCGACGCGCTCGCCGTCACGGTGGAGCCGGCCGGCGGGTCCGAGGAGCCGACGACCGACCCGGTCGTGGTGCTGGCCCCGACCGAGGCCTGACGACCCGACCGGGGCCCGACGCCCTGAGTGCGGCCTGGCGCTCCGACCGGGGTCCGACGCGCCGACCGGCGCCTGACCCCTGACCGGGGCCTGGCGGTCACCCGCGCGGGCTCAGCTCGCGGCGGCGCTCGTCGCGGCGACCGTCGCGGCCATCACCCCCGCCATCACGGCGGCGTTGACGGCCTCGACGGCGCCCTTGACCGCGGCGTCCGCGAACCCGCCCTGCGCGACCGCCTTGGCGCGGTTCCGCAGCTCGCGCTTGGGGACGCCGACGTCGCCGAGCACGCGCGGGACCTGGTCGACGGCCTGCAGCATCGAGATCAGCGCGGCCTCGCGCGGCGTGGGGGTGCGGCCGACGACGAGCACGTCGTGCAGGGCGCGGCGGAGGCCGTCCTCGTACGCGGGGTCGACGGCGGGCCACGCCGACGTCGGGAAGATGCCGAGCACCTTGCCCTCCTGGAGCCGCAGCACGCCGCGCTCGACGAGCCGCGCCAGCAGCTCGGGACGGAGCTTCTTCGCGAGCTCCGGCACGACCGAGGCCGGCTTCCGGGGCCCCTTCGCGGCGATCCGGCGCAGGCCCTCGTCGAGGACGCCGTCGCCGGTCGGCCGCGGGTCGCGCACCACGACACGGCCCGGCTTCACCGGCTCGCCGGGCCCGCTCACGTCGACCCGCCCGGCGGTCGCCAGGTCCAGCAGCACGGCGCCCGCGAGCGCCAGGTCGAGGCGCGTGGTGTCGACGACGGGCTTGCCGGTGACGTCGTCGGTCAGGAGCAGGAGCACGTCTTCCGCGAGGATCATGCCCTCACGCTAGGACGTGCGCGGGGTGCCCGGCCAGGGCGCACGCACGGTCACCACCTGCGGGGACGCTCTCCGGGCGCGCACCGCGCGGGGACGGCGTGCGCCTCGGGTGCACCTCCCCGGGGGCTGCGCGCACCTGCGCGCGCACGAGGGCGAGGCCCCCGCTCCGTACCCTGAGCGGGGGCCTCGCCGGTCCGTGGTGCCCGTCTGGCGGGCGGGTCGTGCGGGTGTCACATGGTCGGCATGAGCACCGAGTCGATGAGGTAGACCGTGGCGTTCGCGGTCTGGACGCCGCCGCAGATGACGTTGGCGCCGTTGACCATGAGCGCGTCGCCCGAGCCGGTCACCTCGACCATGCCGCCCTGCACGGTGGTCTGCTCACCGACGACCATGTCGGGCGAGAGCTGCCCCGGCACGACGTGGTAGGTCAGGATGCTCGAGAGCATCGCGGTGTCGGTCTTGAGGGTCTCGATCGTCGCGGCGTCGATCTTCGCGAACGCGTCATCGACCGGCGCGAAGACGGTGAACTCGTCGCCGTTGAGCGTGTCGACCAGGTCCACCTCGGGGTTGAGCTGACCGGACACCGCCGAGACGAGCGTCGTCAGGAGCGGGTTGTTCGACGCGGCGACCGCGACCGGGTCCTGCGACATGCCGACGACCGAGCCGGGGCCGTCGGGCACCGTCTCCGCGTAGCCCGCACAGCCGGGGCCGACGAGGTTCGCGGCCGGGTCGGCCATCATCGCGTCCTCGGTCTCCATGGGCTCCGGGCTCATGGTCTCCTCGGACGTCATGGCCGGGTCGGCCGTCTCGTCGGCGCCGGAGTCGGAGCTGCACGCCGACAGGCCGAGCGTGGCGACCGCCAGGAAACCGAGGGCGGCGAACTGGGTGCGCTTGGTGCTGATCATCGGACTCTCCCTCTCGAGGTCCGGTGCGGGTGCCCCCACCGGATGCTTCTTCCGTCCCGCCGGGAGCGGGACCTTCGAGGGGGATTCGGAGCGGGTGGGCGAGCGGATGGGTCGGATGTGCAGAAGTTTTTCGCGGGCCGACGGCGGCACCTGTGGCCGGCCCGCGACGGCGACGTCTACCGGTCGGCACCCGCGGGGACGCGGTGCGCGAGGAGCGGGAGTGCGCCGGTCTCCTGCGAGACCTCGACCGCGGCACCGAGCACGCGCGCGACCGTCGACTTCGAGACCCCGACCCGCGCGGCGATGCTGCGCTGCGACAGGCCGGATGCCGCGAGCTGGCGGATCGCCGCCTCGCGGATGGCGCCCTCGGCGGCGCGGACCACCGGTCGCTGCGCGGTGTGGGTGTCGGTGAACCCGCCGGCGCCGGCCACGCCGACCGGGGCTCCGAACGCTCCCACGGGCCGGGCGTCCAGGCCGTCGACCCCGTCGTCGACGACCGGCCCGTCGGGGGCCGGCGTCCGCCACGTCACGGGAGCAGCCGTCTCGACGGGCAGCGCGTGGGCGCCGGAGCCGGGGAACCGGCCCAGCCCGGTCGCGGTGGGCAGCAGGTCGACGGCGCCGACGGCCGCGAGCACCGTCGGCAGGTCGGCGCCGGGCGGCACGGCCCGCAGCGCCGCCGACGTGCTCGGGAGGTGGACGATCGTCCAGTTTTCACCCGGCCGGCGGCTCCCCCGAGCCGCCCCGCGGGCG
>NZ_JBFTER010000056.1:0-29381 GCF_047229345.1 Cellulomonas jepli
ACGCGATCACCACGTTCCTGCACGGCATCGCCGCCGAGGCCGCCGCGCGCGCCCTCGGCGACCGCAGCACCGAGGACCTCTCGCCGCAGGCGCGCCTCGAGCTCGAGCGTGCCCAGCGGGCCGCCGCGGGCCAGGCCCCCACGCCGCCACCGACGCTCCCGGACCACCCCGCGGAGATCCACGACCTGCCGGCCGACACGAAGGACACCGCACGATGATCGGGACCGTGTCGAACGACGGCGAGCGCCGGCTGGTGCTCGTCTCCGGCCGGGCCCACCCGGAGCTGGCGACCTCGGTCGCCGAGGAGCTCGGGACCTCGCTCGTCCCCACCACCGCGTACGACTTCGCGAACGGCGAGATCTACGTGCGGTTCGGGGAGTCGGTGCGCGGCTCGGACGCGTTCGTCCTGCAGAGCCACGCGGCGCCGATCAACCAGTGGCTCATGGAGCAGCTCCTCATGGTCGACGCGCTCAAGCGCGCCTCGGCCAAGACCATCACGGTCGTCGCGCCGTTCTACGGCTACGCGCGCCAGGACAAGAAGCACCGGGGCCGCGAGCCGATCTCGGCGCGGCTCATGGCCGACCTGTTCCGGACCGCGGGTGCCGACCGGATGATGAGCGTCGACCTGCACGCCGCGCAGATCCAGGGCTTCTTCGACGGACCGGTCGACCACCTGTGGGCCATGCCGATCCTCACGGAGTACGTCCGCACGCGCGTCGACACGACGAACGTGACGGTCGTCTCGCCCGACGCGGGCCGCATCCGCGTCGCCGAGCAGTGGGCCGCGAAGCTCGGCGGTGGCCCGCTCGCGTTCGTGCACAAGACCCGCGACATCAACCGGCCCAACTCGACGAAGGCGAACCGCGTCGTCGGTGACGTCGAGGGCCGCAGCTGCGTGCTCGTCGACGACCTCATCGACACGGCCGGCACGATCACGGGCGCGGTGCGGGTGCTGCTCGAGGCGGGTGCCAAGGACGTCATCGTCGCGGCGACGCACGGCGTGCTCTCGGACCCCGCGATCGATCGCCTGTCGCAGTGCGGGGCGCGCGAGATCATCATCACCGACACCCTGCCGATCGCCGACGACCGCCGCTTCGAGCAGCTCACGGTGCTCTCGATCGCCCCGCTCATCGCGCGCGCGATCCGCGAGGTGTTCGACGACGGCTCGGTCACGTCGCTGTTCGACGGCCAGGCCTGACCCTCCCGCACGACCGCCGCACGCCGGCCCCGGCCTGACCCCGCCCGCACCTCCGCCGCACCGCCGGTCCCGCCCGTCCAGCGGGCCCGGCGGCGGCTCACCCCGGGACCGGCTTGGGGTCCTGGCCCCGGGCGGGTAAGATCGTCAAGTTGCCTCGGCGAGGGACGTCGGACGGTCAGGTCGCGGGATGCCATCCCGCACGATCGGACCACGATCTCCGTGATCGACTGGGCGGATGCCTCCGCGTGCCCGTCCTGCGCCCCGCGTCGAGGCCACCACCTGCTCGTCCTGCGCTGACCATCATCAGCGGCGGCCGTCCTCCCCGGGCGGCTCGTCCCCCTGCTCGCTGCCCTGCACCACCGTCCTCACTTGGGAGTCATCGTGTCCGAGGTCAAGCTCGTCGCCACCACCCGCACCGATTTCGGCAAGGGCGCCGCGCGCCGCACGCGCCGTGCCGGCCGCATCCCCGCCGTCCTCTACGGGCACGGCTCGGACCCGCTGCACGTGTCGCTGCCGGGCCACGAGACGTTCCTCGCGCTCAAGCACGCCAACGCGCTCTTCGCGATCGAGATCGACGGCACGACGACCCTCGCGATCACCAAGGACGTCCAGCGCGAGCCCGTCCGCAACGTCATCGAGCACGTCGACCTCCTCATCGTGAAGAAGGGCGAGACGGTCTCCGTCGAGATCCCCGTCGTCATCACGGGCGAGTCGTTCTCGGGCACGATCCACATCGTCGAGCACCAGACGGTCGCCCTCGAGGCCGAGGCGACGCACCTGCCGCAGTCCGTCGAGGTCTCGATCGAGGGCCTCGAGGCCGGCGCCACGGTCACGGCCGGCGAGCTGACGCTCCCGCAGGGCTCGACGCTCGTCACGGACGCCGACGCGGTCATCGTCTCGATCACCGCGCCGCAGGCCACGGCCGCCGACCGCGAGGCCGACGCCGCCGCGGCCGACCTCGCCGCCTCGCAGTCGGCCGCGTCGGCCGCTGCCGCGGAGGCCTGAGCCACCACACGCACGGGGTGACGCGCTCGCGCACCGCCCCGCTCGGACGCACCACGGCGCCCGGTACCGTCTCGGTGCCGGGCGCCGCTGCGTCGCCCCGGGCACCCGACCGATCGGAAGGACCGCCATGACCGAGGGCCCCTGGCTCGTCGTCGGCCTCGGCAACCCCGGTGCGCAGTACGCCGGGAACCGCCACAACGTCGGCCAGATGGTGCTCGACGAGCTCGCTCGACGCACCGGCTCGAGCTTCGGGTCGCGTGGCGGGATCCTCTCGCGCCGCCCGCAGGCCGTCGTCGCCGAGACGCGGCTCGGGACGCTCCCCGGCGGGGCGCCCGGCCCCCGGGTGGTGCTCGCGAAGCCGACGACGTACATGAACGTGTCGGGCGGACCGGTCGCGTCGCTCGCGCAGTACTACGACGTGCCGCCCGAGCGCGTGGTGATGGTGCATGACGAGCTGGACATCCCGTACGCGGAGCTCCGGCTCAAGCGCGGCGGCGGCGAGGGCGGGCACAACGGGCTGCGCGACACGTCCAAGGCGCTCGGCACCAAGGACTACGTGCGCGTCCGAGTCGGGGTCGGCCGCCCGCCGGGGCGCATGGACGCCGCCGACTTCGTGCTGCGCGACTTCTCGGCCACCGAGCGCAAGGACCTGCCGTGGCTCGTCGACGCGGCGGCGGACGCGGTCGAGCTCGTCGTCGCCGAGGGGCTGGAGAAGGCGCAGCTGCGCGTCCACACCAAGGGCTGAGCGGCGCACCGGATCGTCACGCACGGTTCACCCGGTTGCCGTGGCATCGGGTGAAATCGGACATTTGGCGTTGTTACGCCCATGAGGTCGTCCTACCCTTTCACCAGCATCTTCAGCGCTGGACGGGGGACGTATGACGCTGACGGCAGAACCAGGGCTGGACGAGTCGGAATGGACGCAGGAGCGTCGCGCGCGGTCGATCGAGGCCCGCCGCTCCTGGGCCTCCGACCTTCCTTTCGAGCGGCGACCGACGCCGTACAACTCCGACGAGACCACCTACCCGATGCGGTGGGCGCGCGCGAGCGTGGCGTACGCCCGCACCGCCGTCCTGCTCGACGCGGTCCTCGCGGCCGGCGTGACCTTCGCGGTCCTCGGCTGGTCGGCGGGCTACACGCTCGCGAGCGCCGCCTGGGCCGTCGCGGGAGCGTTCGCGTTCGTGGCGTTCGTCGCGACGGCCAAGGGGTACCAGCGCTCGGCGCTCGGTGACGGCCCTCGGGAGTTCCAGTCGGTGCTGCGCGGCACGGTGCACCTCGCCGGCGCGCTCATGGTCCTCGGCTTCCTTCTCGACGCTCCTGTCCCGCGCTCGCTCGTGGTGGTCGGGGTCCCGGTCCTCGCCGTGCTCTCCTGGTGGGTCCGGCACGTGCACCGCCGCCGCCTGCACCGGCTGCGCACGCAGGGCCAGGCGATGATGCGCACGGTCGTGGTCGGTGACGCCGCCTCGGCGCTGCGCGTCACGCGCAACCTCGGCGGCGCGACGCACCACGGCTACCAGATCGAGGGGATGTGCCTCCCGGAGGCGCGGCCCGGCGGCGACGTCGGCGGGGTCCCGGTCCTCGGGGCGATCGCGGACGTCGTCCAGGTCGTCGCGGACCGCGCGGCGGAGGTGGTCATCGTGACCGGCTCGTCGCTCAGCGGCGACGCGCTGCGCCGGCTGTCCTGGGCGCTCGGTCGGGCCGGTGCGCACCTCGTCGTCGCGCCGGACATCGTCGAGGTCGCGAGCCCGCGGCTGACGGTCCGCCCCACGGCCGGGCTGTCGCTGCTCCAGGTCGAGATCGAGGCGCCGCGGGAGCGGCTGCTCGCGAAGTCGGTCATGGACCGCACGCTCAGCGTGCTCGCGCTGCTCGTCGCCTCGCCGGTCATCCTCGGTGCCGCGGCGGCGGTCGCGCTGACCTCGAAGGGCGGGGCGTTCTACCGCCAGACCCGCGTCGGGGTCGACGGGCGGACCTTCACGATGTGGAAGCTCCGCACGATGGTCGCGGACGCCGACCGGGTGCGTGAGGAGCTGCTCGAGTCGAGCGACCGCGACGGCCTGATGTTCAAGATGCACGCCGACCCGCGCATCACGCCGGTCGGCCGGGTCCTGCGGCGGTTCTCGATCGACGAGCTGCCGCAGCTGCTCAACATCATCAAGGGCGACATGTCGCTCGTCGGGCCGCGGCCGCCGCTGCTCGAGGAGGTCCAGGCCTACCCCGACGCCGTGCGCCGCCGGCTGCGGGTGCGCCCGGGGCTCACCGGCCTGTGGCAGGTGAGCGGCCGCGCGGACCTCGCCTGGGAGGAGTCGGTGCGCCTCGACCTGCGCTACGTCGACAACTGGTCGGTCACGATGGACCTGATGATCCTGTGGAAGACGGGCCGCGCCGTGCTGAGCGGCTCCGGGGCGTACTGACGGGTCGTCAGGCTCGCGCGCCGGACCGCCGGACCACGACGACGGGCGGGGCGCTCCCCTGAGGGAGCGCCCCGCCCGTCGTCGTCGGTGCGGTGAGGCGTCGAGGTCAGCCGCGCGAGATCTTGACCGCGGTGCCGTCGAGCCACGTGTTGTTCGTGTTGACGATCGTGTTCGTCGTCGGCGCGATGATCGCGCACTTCGCGATGCGCTGCGCCGTCCCGAACACGTTGTTCGACACGGTGATGCCCTGGATCGGCCCGTACTTCGAGCCGTACGCGATGTTGACCGAGCAGGCACCGCCGTCGATCTTGTTGTTCGTCACCGTGATGTTCGAGGTGACGGTGCGGTCCTGCGTCGTCTGGAAGGCCGACGAGTGGGCGCCCTCGATCGTGTTGCCACGGAACATGAAGTTGGACCCGCCCTGGATCTGGACGTTGTCGGCGTGGCTCGGCCCGCCGTTGTGGTTCGGGTCCTGCATGTAGATCAGGTTGTCGTGCAGCCACGAGTTCTCGACGGTGACGTTCGAGCCGGTGATGTGCACCGAGTCGATGACCTTCGCGATCTCCGTGCGACGAACCGTGAAGTTGTGACCGATGATGCCGGCGATGTGCGGCGACGCGTCGGCGGCGACGAGCTCGCTGTCCTCGATCGTGAACGGGTACTGGCCCGCGCTGTTGGTGATGAGCGCGAAGCTGCTGGTGATCGGTCGGCCGCGGACGATCGTGCGCTTGATCGTGACGTTCGGCGCCTGGACCTTGATGAAGCCGCGCACGTCGAGGGCGTCGATCACGGCGCCGGGCGTGGTGACGACGAGGTCACCGGTGTGGACCTTGAGGGCGGTGCCGGTCGGCACGCCCGTGGACGCGGCGGTCGCGAAGCGCGGCTGCGCCGGCGTGGGGGACGCGGTCGGCGTCGGCGTGGGCGTCGCGGTCTTGGTGGGCGTCGGGGTCGGGCTCGGCGTGGACGTCGCCGAGGGGACCTCGAAGCTCTTGACGGCCAGGACCACGCGGACGCTCGCGTCGCGGTTGTAGACGGTCACCTTGCCGGCCGCCGACGAGGGCAGCGGGAGGGTGATCGTCGCGCTGCCGGCGTCCTGCACGGGCGTCGTCAGGACGGTGCTGGCCTTGCAGGCGTCGGTGAGGGTCGCGCCGGCACAGACCGAGAGCGTGGTCGGCTTCCAGGCCCAGCGGCCGGTGACCGTCATGGTCACGGCCGTCGCGCCCGTCGGCACGGAGGGCAGGGTGACGATCTTGGACGAGCTGTAGCTGAGCGTGAACTCGGGGATCGCCGCACCGGTGCTGGTCACGGTGCTGAGCGGGACCGATGCGCCCTGGGCGGCGACGCTCGGGGCGCCTGCCACCAGGACCGCGCCCAGCACGGCGACCGCGAGGGCGCGACGCGTGACGCGTGATCGGTCGGGCGAAACTGCGAACATGAAGAATCTCCTCATCAGGTGCGTTATGGGCGGAACACATAGCCCATGCTCGTCAGCCTGGATTTCGTCGCGGAAGGCGACCCGCGTTCCGAGAAATGGACAGTACGCCATCGGTGCGACCCTCGTAAGTGAGCGTTCTCACTCAGAGGGCCTAATCGGTCGGCCGGTGACGTCTGCGTAGCGTGTGACCTGCAACTTCACCCGATCGGCGGTGCAGATGTTCACCCGTCAGCGGAATTTGCCACGCGTTTTGGGCGATTCGTCCAGAAATGTACGAGGCCGGCGCTCGGCACCGTGGTGCGCTCGCTCACATTTGTGTGTTTACGCGTAAATGAGCCCGGCCGGGCGACGGCGCAGCTGAGGAATTCCCCATGTGATCTGTGCCACGTGCGTGCCGCCCGCAGCGTGCCTCGGGTGAGCGTGCGCCGACGGACCTGTCGTTCTCTGCTACAGCCGCCCGCCCGCCCGCCCGCGTGCGGTGCGGCGCAGCGGCGGCGGCGGTCCGCCGAGGGCTGGTGGGCGGCCGGGGCGGCGCTTCCGTCGGAGCCTCGCTCCACGGTCGCGGGCCGGGGCGGCCCGCTCCGCCGTCGCGGTGACGGCCAGCCCTGCCGGGGCACGGACCAGCCCGGCGCTCTGCTGTGGAGCTCGCTGCAGTGCGCCGGGCTGGGGGTGCGTCCGAGCTCTCTCGAGCGGTGGTGCGTCGTGCTACCGCGGTCCGGTGCGCGGCCCTCGCGGTGTGCGCGCGCGGACCGTCACGACCGGGTCAGCCGCGCGACAGCTGCACGGGGGAGCCGTCGACCCAGGTGTTGTTGGTGTTGGCGATCGTGTTGCTGCTCGGCGCGATGATCGCGCACCTCGCGTGGCGCTGGCTCGTGCCGAACACGTTGTTCGACACCGTGAAGCCCTGGATCGGGCCGTACTTGGAGCCGTACGCCACGTTGACCGAGCAGGCGCCACCGTCGATCTTGTTGTTCGTCACCGTGACGCCCGAGACCGCTGCGCGGTCCTGCGTCGTCTGGAAGGCCGACGACTCCGCACCCTCGATCGTGTTGCCGCGGAACGTGATGTTCGACCCGCCCTGGATCTGGACGCTGTCGGCGTGGCTCGGGCCACCGTTGTGGTTCGGGTCCTGGGCGTAGAACAGGTTGTCGTGCAGCCACGAGCCCTCGACGAGGACGTCCGAGCCGGTGATGTGCACCGAGTCGATGACCTTCGCGATCTCCGTGCGGCGGACCTCGAAGTTGTGCCCGATGATGCCGCTGACGTGCGGCGACGCGTCGGCCGCGACGAGCTCGCTGTCCTCGAGCGTGAAGCGGTACTTGCCGAGGTCGTTGGTGATGAGGCCCATGCTGCCGGTGAGGGGCCTGCCGCGGATGATCGAGCGCTTGATCGTGACGTTGTCCGCCTTGACCTTGACCAGGCCGTGGATGTCGAGCGAGTCGATGACCGTCCCGGGCTGGGTGATCACGAGGTCGCCGTTGTGCGTGGCGAGCGCGGTCCCGGCCGGGACCCCCGTCGAGCCGGGGCCGGCGAACCCGCCGGAGCCGGACCCGGAGCCCGAGCCCGACGTCGGTGCGGGGGCCGGCGCCGGCGCGGTCGCGGAGGGCGCGGGCTTCGGCTGCACGGGGGCCGTCGTCGGCGCCGGGGCGGGCGCGGGTGCGGGCGGCGGCGGCGGGGTCGTGTACGACTGCACCTCGGCGCGGACCCGCACGCTCGCGTCGGCGTTGTAGAGGGTCACGCGGTTCTTCGCCGAGGCGGGCAGCGCCACGGTGACCGTCGCGGTCTTGGCGCGCTGGGTCGGCGTCGTGAGCGCTGCGGTGCCCTTGCAGCTCGTGGTGGCGGTCTGGCCGGCGCAGACGGAGATGCGCGTCGGCTTCCAGGACCAGCGGCCCCGGAGCTTGAGCGTCACGGACGTCGCGTTCGCGGGCGCCGCGGGCAGCGTCACCGTGCGGGACGTGCCCGGAGCGAGGACGAGCTCCTCGATCGTCGGCGCCGTCGTCGTCGCGGCCGCGGCCGACACCATGGGCGTGGTGGCGGCGCTCGCCCCGGGGTCTGCGGGCAGCGCGGCGGCCGGTGCAGTCGCCTGCGAGGCGCTCCAGGGGACGAGGGTCATGATCAGCGCACCCACCGAGGTGAGGGCCAGGCGTCGTGCTCTCGAGCGCTGGGTCGGCGCTCCGGTCGCGTTTCTACCCGTCATGGGACTCCTCGTTGTCTTCTGCGCAGCCGTGGTCGGCGCACGTGGTGCGCGTCGGGGCGCGGGGGCGATGGCCGCATCAGCGGCCGCATCCGCGTCGACATTAGGCCATTCGGGTGAGACCCGAAGTGACCGGAGTCACGCACCTGCGGGGGCGCGAGTGCCCCGGATCGGCCGCCGCACGGGGCCCGACCTGCGCGTTCGGACATCCGTCCGAGTGCTGTCGCGTCACGGATGCGTGACGCGTTTCACGCCGTGGCTGACTGTTCGGTTGAGGGAGGCGGCTGTTGGGACTGCGGTCGAAGTTCGGGCACGCTGTGTGCATGGACGATGCGAAGCGGCGGGGCGAGGGATGAGCGCCTGCGGGGCCACCGTACTCAGCCCGGTCCCTCAGGGGGAGAAGCATGAGAGACATCTCATGAAACGGCGACCGGCGTCCTGCGTGGCCCAGCGGCCCCTCGGCGGGGAGGCGACCTCGTGACGGCGCCCCTGCTGCTCGTCGGGCACCCGTCCCCCGACCTGTACGGGTCGGACCGTCAGCTGCTCGAGACGGTGTCGGCGGCGGTCGGCAGCGGCTGGCGCGTCGAGGTCGTGCTCCCGCTCGACGGACCGCTCGTCGAGCTGCTCGAGGAGCGCGGCGCCGGGGTGCGCGTCGTGGAGTTCCCGGTCCTGCGCAAGGCGCTCCTGCGCCCGCGGCAGCTCGTCCGGCTGCCGTGGCGCATGCTCGCCGCGACGCTGCGGCTGCGCCGGCTCGCTCGCCGGCTCGACCCCGCCCTCGTGTACGTCAACACCGTCACGATCCCCGAGTGGATCGTCGCCGGGCGCCTCGCCGGGCGGCCCGTCGCGTGCCACGTGCACGAGACGGACGACGGCTACCCGCGGATCGCCCGCCGCGCGCTCACCGCGCCGCTGCTGCTCGCGCGCTCGGTCATCGCCAACAGCGGGGCCTCGCGGCACGCCGTCACCGAGGTCGTGCCGCGCCTGGACGCGTCCGTCGTCGTGGTCCACAACGGCGTGCCCGGCCCGCCCGACGGCCCGACCCCGCTGCGGCCGCGCGTCGCGGGCGACCCTGCCAAGATCGCGCTCGTCGGGCGGATGTCGCCGCGCAAGGGCACCCACGTCGCGCTCGAGGCGACCGCACGGCTCGTCGCCGCGGGGCACGACGTCTCCCTGAGGGTGTGCGGCACCGTCTTCCCGGGCTACGAGTTCTTCGAGGAAGAGCTGCGCGAGCGGGCCGCCCGCCCGGACCTCGCCGGCCGCGTGACGCTCGCCGGCTACGTGCACCCCACGTGGGGCGAGCTCGCCGCGGCGGACGTCGTGCTGGTCCCGTCGCGCTCCGAGTCGTTCGGCAACACGGCCGTCGAGGCGATGCTCGCGGGCCGCCCCGTGGTCGCCTCCGGCGTCCAGGGGCTCGCCGAGGTCCTCGACGACGGCCGCACCGGGCTGCTCGTGCCCCCGGACGACCCGGCGGCGCTCGCCGACGCGATCGCGTCCCTGCTCGACGACCCGGCGAAGGCGGTCGCCCTCGCTGCCGCCGGGCTCGACGAGGCGTCACGGCGCTTCACGGTGACGTGCTACACGGAGGCGATCCTCCGGGCGCTCGCCGACGCCAGCGGGGGAGCGGTCCCCGAGCCGCAGGCCACCACGCGCTGACGACCCGGACGACGCGCTGACGACCCGGCCGGCCCCGCGGGGGCGGCTACAGCTAGGCGGTGAACGTCCGCATCTCGCGGTACCAGCGGACGAGCGCCGCGAGCAGCAGGAGCGCGTTCGCCACCATGAGGAGCGTGTACAGGGGCACGAACACGCTGGGCACCCCGAGAAGAGCGAAGGACACGCACAGCAGGCCGTAGTCGCCGGGCAGGACGAGGAGCGAGCGCAGCACGGGCGCCGGCTCGGTGCTCGGCGGCGAGGCTGGCGCGCCGAGAGCCGCCCGCGCGCTCCGGCGCAGCTGCTCGGACAGGATGACGGAGAAGAAGAAGACGCACGCCACGGCGCTGAACGCGAGCGGCACGAGCAGCATCGCCGGCGGCAGGTCGAGGAAGCGGTAGAAGCTGATGAGCACGGCGAGGTGGATCACGGCCGTCTTGGTCGCGTCCACGACGTGGTCGAGCCACTCGCCGGCGCGGCTGCCGGACCCGGTCAGGCGCGCGAGCTGCCCGTCGGCGGCGTCGAGCATGTAGCCGAGCACGAGGAGCGACGCGACGAGCACGCCGGTCCCCACGGTCGGCCGCAGGGTCGCGAGCAGGGCGATCCCGGTGCCGCTCAGCAGGGCGCTCGCGACCGTGACCTGGTTCGGGGACAGGCCCAGCCGGTACGCGAGCGCGGCGAGCTGGCGGCCCGCGGGCCGGTTGACCCAGCGCGACCAGCCGGCAGCACCGCGGTTGCTCTTCTGCGCGGCGGCCAGCCGGTGCACCACCTCGCGGTGGCTCTCCGCGGGGCTGTCCGTCAGGGGCCGGGGTGCCATGGTGTCGTTCTCCTCGTGTCGGGTGACGCGGGGACCGCGCCGGGGGCGTGCGGGGCTGCGGGCTGCGATCTGCGGCGGGTCACCAGGAGCCGCAGCCCGGCGAGCGACCCCCGCACGACCGCGCCCACGGGGGCGACGGGGTGCAGGAGCTGGCGCCGGCCGCCGCGGAGCAGCACCTCGACGGCGTAGCGCGGCGTCCCCAGCGCCCAGCGCAGGCGGTCCCGCGGGGCCAGGTGGCGGGCGGCGAACAGGAGCCGGTTGCGGCAGTTCCAGTAGTAGTACGTCGTCGACTTCGCCTGCGGGTGCGCCGTCGTCTGCGTGGCGCCCCCGTCGTGCACGGCGCGCACCCGGGTGTCGACGACCAGGCCCCCGCCTGCGGACGAGCAGCGCCAGGACAGGTCGACGTCCTCCCAGTAGAGGAAGTAGTCGTCGTCGAAGCCGCCGATCGCGTCCCACAGCTCCACGGTCAGGACGACGACGGTGCCGGCGAGCCAGGCGTCCGCCAGCGCGGGGTCGCTGCCGTCGGCGGCGCGCGTGCGTCCCTCGCGCACGAGCACCTGCGAGCCGCGGAACTGCACGCGGCCGTCCGGTGCGACGACGAGCGGCGAGCGCATCGTGAGTGGCTCCGCGCGCGTCGAGGCGACGAGCAGCGCGAGGTCCGGGGCCGTGACGGACGCGTCGGGGTTGAGCAGCAGCAGGGTGTCCGCACCGGCCGCGCGCGCGACCTCGACCCCGGCGTTCATGCCGGCGCCGAAGCCGACGTTGTCGAGCTCGAGGAGCGACCAGTCGCGCTCGCGGGCCAGCTCGCGCACCGCGCGGCGCTCGTCCTCGCCCGAGTCGTTGTCGACCACGTGGACCCGTGCGCCGCTCGCCTGCAGGTCGTCCGCGATGTTCGCCCGCAGCAGCGCGCTCGAGCCGTAGTTCACGACCACGACGCCGACGCCGCGCAGGTCCGGAGCCGGGTGCCCGGCCGGCGAGCTCATCGGGCGGACCCCCGCGCGAGCGCCGTGCGCGCGACGGCGAGGACGGCCCGCAGGTCGCGGCGCACGGGCGGGACGGCGAGCCCGACCGCGTACGCGACGCCCAGGCCGAGCAGGGCGAGCGCGAGCTGACCGACCGGCGAGCCGTCGGCGACCACGGTGGCCGCGTACCCCGCCGCTGCCGCGACGGACGCGATCGCGAGGATGCGCAGCGCGCCGAGGACGAGCGCGCGCGCGGGCAGGGGAGTGCGCCGCGAGAGCCACCAGATCGACAGCGGCCACTCGAACGACGCCGCGATCGCGATGCCCGCGGCGACCCCGGTGATGCCGAACGTGCTGCCGGCGACCACGCACACGATCTTGAGGACGGCCGTGACGGTCGAGTACCGGAAGAGCTCCCCGGTCAGCCCCCGCGCGAGGTAGACCCAGAAGCCGACGTACGCGAGCGTCTGCATCGCGCCGGCGATGGCGAGGAACCGCAGCACGGGGGCCGTCTCGAGCCACTGCTCGCCGAGCGCGACGTGCACGACGGGCTCCGCGGCCCCGGCGACGACCCCGACGCCGACCACGAGCGTGTACCCGAGCGTGAGCTGCCCGAGCCGGACGTAGTGCGAGAAGCGCTCGGTGTCGTCGCTGAGCCGGGACAGCACGGGCAGTGCGACCGTCGTCGTCGGCGCGCGCAGCTGGCCGAGCGTCGTGGTCAGGAGGTGGTAGCCGCGGTTGTAGAGCCCGAGGTCGCCCGCGCCGAACCGGCGACCGATGAGGAAGGAGTCGGCGTTGTTCGCGACGTAGCCCAGCACCTGGGTCGCCGCGAGGTTGCGGCCGAACCGCAGCAGGTCGCGCACCGGGGCCGTGCGGTCCGGCAGCCCGGGGAGCCAGCGCCCCCACGACGCGAGCATCACGAGCAGCACGACCGCCTGCGTGAGCTGCTGGCCCACGAGCGCCCACGTCCCCTGGCCCGCGAGCGCCAGGCCGACGCCGACCCCGAGCGCGGCCGCCGGCGCGGACAGGTCGCTCGTCGCGAGCGCCGTGAAGCGCATCCGGCGGACGAGGTCGGCGCGGAACTGCGTCGCCATGCCGTTGAGCAGGAACGTCACCGCCAGGGCCCGCGCGACCGGGGTGACCTCGGGCTCGTCGTACAGCGTCGCGAGGAGAGGTGCGCACAGCAGGACGGCGAGCGCGAGCGCGGCGCCGAGCCCGGTGTTGATCCAGAACAGGTTGGTGCGCTGCCCCCGGGACAGCTCGGGCGCCTGCACCGCCGCGGACGAGAGCCCGAAGTCGCGCAGGATCTCCCCGATGCCGATCACGGCGACGACCATCGCCAGCAACCCGTAGTCGTGCGGGTCGAGGAGCCGCGCGAGCAGCACGACCGACAGGACCTGGACGCCGATCCGCCCCACCTGGCCGGCCATCGTCACCGCGCCGCCCCGGGCGGCTCGGGCGCCCATGCCGGCGACGGGTGGTGCGGACGGTGGCATGGTCGAGGGCTCCGGTGCGTCGAGGGCGGTTGCTGACCGCACCACCACGGCATTCCCCTGGCGTGGTCGGAGACGCGGCCGCGGGTCTGCCTGACGGCCCGGTCAGCACGGCCGAATCTACTCGGACCCGCAGGGCCGACGTCGTGGCCGTCCGGGTGAAATGTTCGATTTGTGCGCTGTGACGTGCGCGGGCGTCCGTATTCTTTCGCTGACGATCGAGGGCCGGTTGTCCCGGTGCCCGCGACGCGGAGCCCGGCCGGCCCCGCCGTCCGCGGGCCGCTCGGGCCGCGCGACGGCCGGGGCGGGCACCACGAGGGGGAGTGTCGTGACGGGACAGGGGAGCCTGCGCATCGCGCTGGTGGGGACGCGCGGTGTGCCGGCGCGCTACGGCGGTTTCGAGACGGCCGTCGACGAGGTCGGTCGCCGGCTCGCCGCCCGCGGGCACGAGGTCACGGTCTACTGCCGCTCGACCGGCGAGGAGGCGCCGCCCACGTACGCCGGGATGCGCCTCGTGCACCTGCCCGCGGTGCGCCGCCGCTCGCTCGAGACGCTCTCGCACACGGGTCTGTCGGTGCTGCACCTCGCGGCGCACCGGGTCGACGCCGCGATCGTCTTCAACGCCGCGAACTCCCCGTGGCTGCCGGTCGTCCGCGCCGCGCGGATCCCGGTCGCGACGCACGTCGACGGGCTCGAGTGGAAGCGCGCGAAGTGGGGCCCGAACGGCCGCCGGTACTACCGCGCCGCGGAGAGCCTCTCGGTGCGCTGGTCGGACGCGCTGATCGCGGACGCCGAGGGCATCGCGCAGTACTACCGCGACGCGTTCGCCGTCGAGACCACCCTCCTGACCTACGGCGCCCCGCGGCTCGACGGCCTGGGCTCGGACCGGCTGCGCGCGCTGGACCTCGAGCCCGACGGCTACCACCTCGTCGTCGCGCGCTTCGAGCCGGAGAACCACGTCGACCTGATCGTCGAGGGCTACGTGCGCAGCGGCGCGACGCTGCCGCTCGTCGTGGTCGGCGGCGCGCCGTACTCGGACGCGTACACCGCGCGGGTCCGCGAGCTCGCGGACGACCGCGTGCGCCTCGTCGGGCCGGTGTGGGACCAGGACCAGCTCGACGAGCTGTACGCGCACGCCCGGACGTACCTGCACGGCCACTCGGTCGGCGGCACCAACCCCTCGCTCCTGCGGGCGATCGGGGCCGGCACGGCGGTCACCGCGTTCGACGTGAGCTTCAACCGCGAGGTGCTCGGCGCGGACGGACGGTTCTTCGCGGACGCGGCCGGCGTCGCGGCGGCGGTCGAGGAGGCCGAGCGGGACGCCGCCGGCACCGCCGTGCGCGCGGCCGGCCTGCGCGTGCGGGCCGACGCCTACGACTGGGACCGCGTGGCCGACGGCTACGAGCAGCTCTGCCACGACCTGCGCGCGCGCCGCGTCCCCGGCCCGCGCCGTGCCCGGCGCCGGCCGGTCGCCCTCGACGGCGCCGCCGCGTCCGTCCCCGCCGACTCGGAGGCCCTGCGATGAGCGAGACACCCACCACCCCCACGGGGCCCTGGGCCCGGCTGAGCCCGCGCAACCGGGTCGTCGCGCTCGCGGTGCTCGCCGCGGTCGTCGTCGCGCTCGTCGTGTGGGGGATCGTGCGTGCCGGAGCCGGTGAGCCCGGCGCGGCGCCCACCGGGACGGCGAGCCCGTCGACCACACCGTCGGCGTCACCCACGGCGTCGCAGTCGCCGCTCGTCGCCGGCGCCACCACCGAGGGCGCCGAGCCCGGGGAGGCAGCGTCCGCGTCGCCCGACGCCGCGGCCCCCGTCACGGTCCCGCCCGACGCCGCGCCCGCGTCCGGCACCGTGTCGTCGGCCGTCGGCGCTCCCGCCGAGGTCGCGCCCAGCGTCACGGTCACCGTCGACCCGCTCGAGGCGGTCCAGGGCGACGGCAGCGGGCCCGGGCAGATCGACGGCCCGTCCGTCCGGTTCACCGTCCGCGTGAGCAACGGGTCGGACGCCGAGCTCTCGCTCGTCGGCGCGGTCGTCAACGCGTACTTCGGCGCCGCGCAGACCCCCGGCGTGCAGCTGAGCGGCTCGGGGTCGAGCCCGCTCCCCACCACCGTCGGCGCGGGCGCCGACGCGACCGGCACCTACGTGTTCCTCCTGCCGCCCGACGCCACCACGACGCGCGTCGAGGTGTATTCCGTCCCCGGCGCCGCCGTTCTCGACGCGACGGCGCCCACGCCGTCCTGACACCCGTTTGCGCCGACTTTCACCCGGTCGGCACCCGAGGCTGTCCGGTTCGCGCGGATATCCTACGAATCGGTCCTCCGCGACCGCAAAACCCCCTGTCGACGTTTTTCGTGGCAATCGAGGACCCCATGCGTCAGCACGTTCACCTCGGTCGCCGGCTCGCCGCCGGCCTGACCTCCCTCGTGATGGCGGCCGGCGCGCTGGCCGTCGCCGCGCAGCCGGCAGCCGCGGACACCGCGCCCGTCGTCCCGGACCTCCCGGAGACGGTCGCCGCCGACTCCCTGCCGACCGTCCAGATCGACGGCGTCGTGTGGGACCAGGAGATCGTGGGCAACCGGGTCTACGTCGCGGGCAGCTTCACGACCGCGCGCCCGGCGGGCGCCGCACCCGGGACGAGCACCGTGCCCCGCGCGAACCTCCTGGCCTACGACCTGACGACCGGCGCGCTCATCACGAGCTTCGCGCCGACGCTCAACGCGCAGGCACGCAGCCTCTCCGCCTCGCCCGACGGGAGCCGCCTGTACGTGGGCGGCGAGTTCACGCAGGTCAGCGGCTCGACGCGCTACCGCGTCGCCGCCTTCAACGCGACGACCGGGGCTCTCCTGCCGTTCGCGCCCATCATCAACGGCTCGGTCGCCACGGTCGAGGCGACCGACACCTCGGTGTACGCCGGCGGGATCTTCTCCCAGATCGGCAACGCGACCCGGGTGCGCGTGGCGCAGATCGACGCCGCGACGGGGCAGGCCACGGCGTTCAACGCGACCCCGGACAACGGCCAGGTCGCCGCCATCACGATCTCGCCGGACCGCTCGACCGTCGTGATCGGCGGCAGCTTCACCTCCGTGGGCGGGTCGAGCACCCCGGGGTACGGACTCGCACGGCTCGATGCCGGCACCGGCGCGGCGCTGCCCCTCGCGGTCAACGGCCTGATCCGCAACGGCGGCGAGGACGCCTCGATCTACAGCCTGTACGGCGACGAGCGCGGTTTCTACGGCACCGGCTACACGTACGGCGGCGGCGGGAACCTCGAGGGCGCGTTCTCCGCGACCTGGGACGGTGCTCTGCGCTGGGTCGAGGACTGCCACGGCGACAGCTACGACGTGTACACGAGCGGCGACGTGACCTACACGGTCGGCCACCCGCACTACTGCGCGACGGTCGGCGGCTACCCGCAGACCGAGCCGTGGACGGCCCAGTACGCGAACGCGTTCACGAACTTCGTGACCGGGCCCGTGGGCCGGAACATCTACAGCAGCTACTTCCAGTTCGAGGGGAACCCCGGGCCGAGCCTGCTCACGTACTTCCCGACGTTCCTGCCGGGCAGCTACACGGGCGCCAGCCAGGCGACGTGGACCGTCACGGGCAACGGCGACTACGTCGTCTACGGCGGCGAGTTCACGCACGTCAACAACGTGCGCCAGCAGGGCCTGGTGCGGATGGCCGTCAAGGAGATCGCGCCCAACAAGCAGGGCCCGCGCCTGTCCGGCGCGTCCTTCCCGCTCGCGGCGACGTCGCACGAGGCCGGCGAGGTCCGGCTCGCCTGGAACGCGAACTGGGATCGCGACAACGAGACGCTGACGTACCGCGTGCACCGCGGGACCAACGCCACGGTGATCAACGAGCAGACCGTGACGGCCAAGTTCTGGAACCTGCCGCAGCTCGGCTTCGTCGACACCGGTGCCGCGCCGGGGAGCACCCAGCAGTACCGGGTCTCCGCACGCGACGCGTTCGGGAACACCGTCTACTCCGACTGGGTCCCCGTCACGGTGTCGAGCGACGGCGTCCTGAGCCCGTACGCCCAGGAGGTCCTCGACGACGGCGCCCGCTCGTTCTGGCGGCTCGGTGAGGACTCCGGCACGGTCGTGCGCGACTGGGCGGGCTACAACGACGCCACCGCCCTCGCGGGGGTGACCCGCGGCGCCGCGGGCGTCGTCGCCGGCGACCCGGACACCGCGTCGACCTTCGACGGCACGGACACCGGGCGCATCGCCTCCAACCGCGCGCAGATGAGCCGTCAGACCTTCACGGTCGAGGCGTGGTTCAAGACCACCACGCGCGCCGGCGGCAAGATCCTCGGCTTCGGCAACCTGGCCACCGGGAACAGCGCGCGCCACGACCGGAACATCTACATGAACACGTCGGGTCAGGTGCTCTTCGGCGCCTACCCCGGCACGACGCGCACGCTCCAGTCGCCGACCGCGCTCAACGACGGCGCGTGGCACCACGTCACCGGCACGCTCGGCGCCGACGGGATGTCGCTGTACGTCGACGGCAAGCGCGTCGCGAGCCGCGCCGACACGGTCAGTGCGCTGGCGTTCGACGGCTACTGGCGCATCGGTGGCGACTCGACGTGGTCCGGCTCGCGCAACTTCACCGGCTCGATCGACGACGTCGCCGTGTACGACCGACCGCTGACCGCGGTCGAGGTCGACAGCCACTACGTGCTCTCGGGACGGACGTCGGCCCTGCCCGCCGCCCCCACCGACGCGTACGGCAAGGCCGTGCACGAGGACGACCCGGACCTGTACTGGCGGCTGGGCGAGGCGTCCGGCACCACGGCCGCGGACTCGGGCGTGCGCAACATCACGGGCGCCTACCGCAACGGCGTCGTGCTCGGGCAGGCGTCGGGCGTCGTCGGCACGACGAACACGTCGGCGCGCTTCGACGGCGTCAACGACACCATGGCCAGCAACGTGCAGTTCGTGAGCCCGTCGGCCTTCACCCAGGAGCTGTGGTTCAGCACCACGTCCACGACGGGCGGCAAGCTCATCGGGTTCGGCAGCGCCGCGAGCGGTCTGTCGACGAACTACGACCGGCACGTGTTCCTCGACGCGACGGGAAGGCTGACCTTCGGGGTCCACCCCGGCGGGCCCGTGGGGATCACGTCGCCCACGGCGTACAACGACGGCGCGTGGCACCACCTCGTGGCGTCGCAGTCCGCGGCCGGCATGCGGCTGTACGTCGACGGCGTGCTCGTCGGCTCGAACGCGGAGGCGCGGGCGCAGACGTACAACGGCTACTGGCGCGTCGGTGGCGACAGCTCGTGGAACGGGCTGCCGGCCTACCTGGCCGCCCGCATCGACGAGGTCGCGGTCTACGGCCGGGCGCTGACCGACGACGAGGTGCGCGAGCACTTCACGCTCGGCAGCGGCACCGCACCGGCGAACGCCCTCCCGCTCGCGGCCTTCACGGCGACGCCCGGCGAGCGCACGGTCGCGGTCGACGGCTCGGCCTCGTCGGACCCCGACGGCACCGTGGCCGGCTACGCGTGGGACTTCGGGGACGGCGGCACGGCCACCGGCGCGACCGCGACGCACCCGTACGCCGCGGGCGGCGAGTACACCGTGACGCTCACGGTGACCGACGACAATGGCGCCAGCGCGTCGACCAGCCAGCAGGTCACGGTCACGGACCCGCCGCCGAACGTGGCGCCGGTCGCGGCGTTCACGGCGTCGACGAGCGACCTCGCGGTCTCCGTGGACGGCTCGGGGTCGTCCGACCCGGACGGCACGATCGCCGCGTACGCCTGGACCTTCGGCGACGGCGGCACGGCGACGGGCGCGACGGCGACCCACGACTACGACGCCGCGGGGACCTACCCGGTCACGCTGCGGGTCACGGACGACGACGGGGCGACGCACGAGCGCACCGCCGAGGTCACCGTCACCGACCCGCCCGTGGTCGTCGACCTGGCCCGTGACGTGTTCGACCGCACGGTCGCCAACGGCTGGGGCGCCGCCACGACCGGTGGCACGTGGACCCCGACGACCTCGGCCAGCGGCTTCTCGGTCGCCGGCGGCACCGCGACGCAGCGCATGAACGCCGCGGGCGCCACGACGACGACGTACCTGAACGGGGTCTCCTCGACGGACACCGAGGTCGCGGTCAAGGTCATCCCGAACCAGGAGCCGACGGGCGGCGGCACGTACGTCTCGGTGCTCGGACGACGCGTGGACGCGGCGAACGACTACCGCGCCCGGATGCGGCTGCTCCCGGGGGGCAAGGTCAACCTCCAGCTCCAGCGGAGCGCGACGACCCTGACCGCCGCGGACGTGGCCGGGCTGACGTCGGTCGTCGGTCAGCCGCTCGCGGTGCGCGTGCAGGTCACGGGGACAGCGCCGACGACGCTCCGCGCCAAGGTGTGGGTCGACGGCACGCCCGAGCCCGCGGCGTGGCAGCTGACGACGACGGACGCGACCGCGGCGCTGCAGGTGCCCGGCTCCGTCGGGCTGAGCGCCTACCTCTCCGGCTCCTCGACGACGGTGCCGACGACGGTCGGGTTCCGTGACCTGTGGGCCGGACGGGCGCCCCAGTGACGTCCGCGTCGCACCCCGTGCTCGACACCGGCGAACCCGAGAGCGGGCCGGCTGCGTCGGGGGAGGTGGCGGCGGCGCTCTCGGTGACGGTGGCGGTGCTGACGTACCTGCGGCCTGACGACCTGCGGGCGGTCCTGCCGACGCTCGCCGCGCAGGCCGCCGCGCTCGGTCCCGGCGCCCGGGTGCTCGTCGTCGACAACGACCCGGCGGGCAGCGCCCGGGACGTCGTCGCGGAGCTGGCGACCGGTGCCCGGTACGTGCACGAGCCGGAGCCCGGCATCGCGCACGCCCGCAACCGCGCGCTCGACGAGGCGGCGGGGGACGACCTGCTGGTCTTCGTGGACGACGACGAGCGACCGTGCGACGGCTGGCTCCGCCTGCTCGTCGAGCAGTACCTCGTGGACCGGCCGGGCGCCGTCGTCGGCCCCGTCGTCTCGGAGTACGTCGTCGACCCGGACCCGTGGGTGCGCGCCGGGCGGTTCTTCGACCGCCGCCGGCTCGCGACGGGGACCGAGGTGACGCTCGCCGCGACCAACAACCTGCTGCTCGACATGCACCAGGTCACGGCCGCCGGGCTGCGCTTCGATGCCCGTTTCGGCCTGACGGGCGGCAGCGACACGCTGTTCACGCGGCAGGCCGCCGTGCGGGGCCTGCGCATGGTCTGGTGCGACGAGGCGGTCGTGACCGACGTCGTCCCGGCGAGCCGGGTCACGCGCTCGTGGGTGCTGCGGCGGGCCTACCGCTCCGGCAACGGCTGGACCCGGGTCAGCATCCTCGTCGCCGGCTCGCCGGCGGCCCGGCTGCGGACCCGCGCGTCGCTCGTCGCCGAGGGCAGCGTGCGGGTCGCCGCCGGCGCCGCACGGACCGCGCTCGGGATCGCCACCCGCTCGCTCGAGCACCAGGCCCGTGGGCGCCGCACGCTCGCGCGCGGGTCCGGGATGCTCACCGGGCTCGTCGGTCACGTGTACGCGGAGTACGCGCGCCCGGGCTCGTCCGCGCAGGCCGCGCTGCTGCCGGCGCCGGACGAGGTGTCCCCGGTGGCGGGAGCGTCCGAGGCGAGGGTGACGGTGGCGATCGCCACGTTCCGTCGGCCGGCGACGCTCGCGCACGCTCTCGAGCGGGTCGTCGAGCAGGCCGAGAGCCTCGGGCGCGACGTGCGCGTGCTCGTCGTCGACAACGACCCCGACACGAGCGCCCGCGAGCTCGTGACCGGCACCTGGTCCGGACGCGCGGAGTACCGCCACGAGCCGCGACCCGGTCTGGCTGCCGTCCGGAACCACGCGCTCGACGCGAGCGCGTCGAGCGACGTCCTCGTCTTCGTCGACGACGACGAGGTCCCGCGGGACGGCTGGCTCGAGAACCTGCTCGACGCGTGGGCCCGCTGGGGCTGCGCCGCGGTCGCCGGACCCACCGTCCGGCAGCTCGCGGAGCCGGTCGACCCCTGGGTCCGCGCGAGCGGCTTCTTCGAGCCGCGCCGGGCGGGCGCCTCGGGGACGGTCGTCTCCGGCGCCGGAGCGGGCAACCTCCTGCTGGACCTGCACGCGCTGCGCCGGCACGGGCTGCGCTTCGACGAGCGGTTCGGCGCGAGCGGCGGCGAGGACTCGATGCTGACGAAGGCTCTGGGCGCGCGGGGCGAGGTGGTCCGCTGGTGCGCGGAGGCGGTCGCCGACGAGCCGGTCGCGGACGACCGGGCGACCCGGCGCTGGGTGCTGCGCCGCGCCTACCGGACGGGGACGACCTGGAGCGCCGTCAACGTGGCGCTGCAGGGGACGGCGGCTGGGCGGGTCCGCAAGCGGCTGGTGCTCGCGGTGCACGGTGCCGGCCTCGTCGTGCTCGGCGGGGGGCGCGCGGTGGCGGGCCGGCTCACCGGGTCGCTGCCGCTGCGTGCCCGCGGCGAGGTGCGCGCGGCGAGCGGCTGGGGCGCGCTCGTGGGTGCTGCCGGCGTGACGTACGCGGAGTACGGGCGCACGCCGAGCAGCGGCCGGCCGTAGGGTCCGAGGACCCGGCGGGGCGTGCCCGCGAGCTGCGGACGGCCCGGCGCCGGGCGTCGGCCCCCTCGCCCCTGGGTGAGTGCCTGGACGGGCGGTCGGGTGAGTTCCTGGACGGGCGGTGCTCGCGTCCGTCCGTCCGGTGCCTACGCCGGGCCGGTCCGTGGAGCGCGCGCCCCGGGGTCCTCGGGCGACGTGCCCCGCTGCAGCAGCGCGAGCCCCAGGACGGCGACGAACGCGGTCGTGGACCCGTTGAGCGTGCCGAACATCAGGTTCCACGCCGTCAGGAACGTGAGCCACACCGTCACGCCGCTCGCCTGCTTCGCGGTCACGGCGCCCGCGAGCGCGAGGACGACGAGCACGAGGATCGCGAGCGCGAGCGCGGCGCCCGCGATCCCGAACGCGGCCCAGAGGTCGCCGACGACGGAGTGCAGCCGGAACTGGGTGCCGAACATGAACCGCTCGACGTAGCCGTTGTCCGGGTCGTAGTGGATCGTGCTCATGCCGGTCTTGGCGGTCGCGACGTCCGAGGGGGAGGGCAGCGTCCCGGGCCCGAAGCCGAGCGGCCGCTCCTGCATCAGGGCCACGGTCGCGGCCAGCTCGGGGCGACCGCCCAGCAGCAGCGAGCCGGACGTGCGGATCTGGTCGAGGGTGCGCTGCTGCGCCGACTCGCCCAGGTGACCCTCGAGGATGAGCGAGACGCCCAGGTTGTACGTCGCGGCCACGACGGCGCCCATCACGGCGAGCACCTGGAGCCGTCGCCGCCACGACGACGCCTCGCCCTTCACGCGTGACGGCACGGCCTGCCACAGCAGCAGCGCCGCGGCGACGAGGTAGAGCGCGAACGCCGAGCGGGAGTCCTGCGTCGCGGAGAAGAGCGCGAGCACGACGAGCGCGCCGACGTCCGCCGTCCGCCGGCGCCACAGCCGTGCGGCCGAGAGCACGATGATCGACACGGGGACCGCGAGCGCGAACTTCCACGGGTTGACGCCCCACGTGTCCGGTCGGGCGACCGCGGCCGCGAGCGCACCCAGACCGAGCCAGATGCCGACCCACGGGGCCGGCAGCAGCGTGCGGGCCCACAGCACGACGCCGACCCCGCCGAGCAGCCCGGCGAGCACGAGCGACGTGCTGGTGGCCAGTCCGGAGCTGATCTCGTGGTCGGCGGACGACCACACCGTGAGCCATGCGCCGTTGAGCAGCGCGAGCACCCCGAGGCCCAGCAGGAGGCGTGCGCCCACGAACCGGCGGAGCGCCGGCAGCCACACCGGCAGGAGCACGACCGCGACGATCAGGCCGGGGACCACCTCCTGCACGACGCGTACCCGCAGACCGGTGAGGACGAGCGCCGCGACGGCGATCCAGCGGTTGAGCTGCGTCGCCGGGTCGACGACACCGCCGCGGACCGTCCCGCTCCCGACGGCCGGGCTCGGGCTGACGGGCGGGGCGGGCGCGAGCGAGGCGCGGCCGTCCTGCCAGGGGACGTCGACGTCGAGGACCCCGGGTCCGGTGCGTCCGCCCGGGTCCCCGCGGTGCTGGTGCGTGGTCCGCATGTCCCCCCTCGGTCGGTACCGGTCGATTGTCCCTCGTCGGCACCCGTGACGGAGCCCCCCGGCGGGTGAGAGAAACGGACAAACCTCACCCGCCCGGAGGTGCCGAGCGGCCAGGCTCGGCGGCTAGGGTGACGAACGGGACGAGGTCCCCGCGACCGGCACAGACGGGTCGCGCACCGCCGACGCGACGGGGAACGAGGGAGTCGACTGTGCTGTCCGAGCCTGCCGAGGGGGAGGCGGGTGCGTCCGGCGCGCACGCCGGGACCCCGCTCGTCGCCATACCCACCTACAACGAACGCCTCAACGTCGAGAGCATCGTCGCGCGCCTGCGCGCCGCCGTGCCCGACGCCCACGTGCTCGTCGTCGACGACGGCTCGCCGGACGGGACCGGTGACCTCGCGGACGCGCTCGCCGCGGCCGACCCCCAGGTCCACGTGCTGCACCGGACGAGCAAGGCCGGCCTCGGTGCGGCCTACCTCGCCGGGTTCGCCTGGGCGTTCGACCGGGGGTACGGCGTCGTCGTGGAGATGGACGCCGACGGCTCGCACCTGCCGGAGCAGCTGCCCTCCCTGCTCGCGGCCCTCGAGGGCCCGCCTGCGGAGCTCGTGATCGGCTCGCGCTGGGTCCGCGGAGGTTCCGTCGTCAACTGGCCGCTGCACCGCAAGCTGCTCTCGCGCGGAGGCAGCATCTACGCGCGCGTCATGTGCGGGATCCCGGTGCGCGACGCCACGGCCGGGTTCCGGGCCTACCGCGCGGACGCGCTGCGACGCATCGTCGCGGACGGCATCGAGAGCCAGGGGTACTGCTTCCAGATCGACCTCGTGCGGCGCGCGCACCACCTCGGGATGCGCGTCGTCGAGGTCCCGGTCACGTTCGTCGAGCGTGAGCGTGGCGAGTCGAAGATGAGCCGCGCGATCGTCCTCGAGGCGATGGGGCGCGTGACCCGCTGGGGCTTCGAGCGGGTCACCCGCCGCGCGCCCGCCCGTCCGACCGTGGCGGCCGGCGTCCCCCGATGACCACGCGCGTCCCGGAGGCCGGCGAGTCGACGCCCCGGACCGGTGCGGCGACGGTCGACCCTGCGGCGGGGCGCCGCGCCGGGACGGCGCACGGCTGGCTCCTGCCGGCCCTGGTCGGCCTCGGGGCGTCGGTGCTCGGGTTCCTCGGGTCGTGGGTGCCGTCGGGCTGGGGTGACGAGGCGGCGACCCTGTCGGCGGCGACCCGCGGGTGGGCCGGGCTCGGCCGCCTCCTCGAGAACATGGACGCGGTGCACGGCGTCTACTACGGCGTCCTGCACCTGTGGCTCGACGTGTGGGGCCCGTCGCTGCTCGCCGCTCGCGCCCTCAGCGCGGTCGCCGTCGGCGTGATGGCGGCCGGGGTGGTGGTCCTCGGGCGCCAGCTGGGCGGGGCGCGGCTCGGCCTGCTCGCGGGCGTCGTGGTCGCGGTGCTGCCACGCACGACCTGGCTCGCGACCGAGGCGCGGTCGGGGGCGCTCGTCTCGGCCGTCGCCGTCTGGGCGACCGTCGTCCTCGTGACGGCGCTCCGGCGCGGGGGCTGGCGGTGGTGGGCCGGGTACGCGGTGCTCGTCGGGATCGGTGTGTCGCTGTGGGTGTTCCTGGGGCTGCTCGTGGTCGCGCACGCCGTGACCGTGCTCCTCGCGCGGCCGGGTCGTCGCGCGCTGACCCGGTTCGTGGTCGCCGCCGCAGCCGGGGGTGTGCTCGCCGCTCCCGTGCTCCTGCGGTCGGCAGGTCAGTCCGGCCAGGTCTCGTGGATCCCCGAGCTCGGGCTCCGCACGGTGCGCGGCGTCGTGGTCGACCAGGCGTTCGGCACGGACGGGGTGCTGTCGCTGCCGCTGGCGCTGGTCTGCTGGGCGGCCGTCGCCTGGGTCCTGGTGCGCACGGTCCGCGCGGCGCGTGGTCCCGCGGGCTTGTCCACGGTCGTCGTCGCGGCGCCCTGGCTCGTGCTGCCCACGCTCGGGGTGCTGGCGTACTCGCTGGTCTCGTCCCCGATGTACACCCCGAAGTACCTGGCCTTCTCGGTGCCCGCCCTGGCGCTCCTCGTCGGTGAGGCCCTGACGTACCTGCGCACGCGCGCGCAGGTCGTGGCCGCGCTCGTGCTCGTCGCCCTGCTCGCCGTCCCGTCCTACGTCGCCGAGCGCCGGACCGCGGGCAAGGACACGTCCGACTGGGCGCCGGCGGTCCGGTTCCTCGCGGGGTCGGCGCGCGCGGGCGACGCGGTCGTGTTCACGGAGATGCTCGGCGTGGCGTCGTCCGCGCGGGCGATCGCCGTCACCTACCCCGGCGCGTTCGCCGACCTCGACGACCCGACCCGGCTGCCGACCGCCGACGCCGACGGCGAGCTCTGGGACCGCACGAGCGCCGTCGAGGACGTGCGGGACGAGCTCCTCGCCGAGTCGCGGGTGTGGCTCGTGACGGACCGGGCCCTCGTGGAGGACGCTCCCGAGCGCACGGCGCTCGAGGAGCTCGGGTTCGTCGCGACCGACGAGTGGCGCGGCTCGGACACCGCGGTCGTCCTGCTCGAGCGCGCGGGCTGACGGCCCGTCCGGAGGCGGGCTCCCGCGGACCGACGGCCCGTCCGGAGGCGGGCTCACCGCGACGGCGGGGCCGCGTCGCGGGCGGCCGCCGGGGCCGCATGCCATTCGAGGTGCGGTGGCCGCTGCCGACGTCCGACCGGGGGGTACGGGTCGCGGCCGGGGGCACGGGCACGGGCACGGGCGGGCCTGTCACGTCGCATCCGTCGCTGGACCACGCGTCACCGCCCGCTCCCGCCCGGCGGGACCGTCGGCGTCGCGTCCGTCCCCGGGCCGCCCGTCGCCGGCCGCTCAGGCCCGGCGGGACCGTCGGCTCAGGACTCGGCGGGGACCGCCGTCGGGGAGCCGTCCGGCTCGCTCGCGGCCGCCTCGGTGCCCGCCGTCCGCGTCGCGTCGACGGGGCGGGGCGCGGACGCGGCCATCACGCCGGCGGGGGCGAGGGTGGGCCCGCCGGGTTCGCTGCCGGGTGCCGGCCGGCCGGCCCCGGTGTCGGGCCCCTGCCGGACGGGGGAGAGTCGCGCCGCCGGGCCGGCCGGGACGTCTCGACGTTCCTGCGGGGCGGGTGCGCCGTCGGGAGCGGGTCGGACGGGCGAGGTCGGTGCCTGCGCGCCGAGGGCGGGTGCGGTGGGCGCCTGCCCGGCGGGACCCGGTTCGACGGGAGCCGGTGCAGGGGCCGAGGGCCCCGGTGCGGCCGGGGCTGTCGTCGGCCGCACGGCAGGTCGTGGTGGGCCGTACTGCCCGTCCGGGGCGCCCGGAGGCTGTCCCGGCGCCGAGTTCGTCCCGGCGGGGAGGGTCGGCAGGGCCCGCGTCGTCGGGGCGTCCTCGCTCTCGGGCTCCGCGACCGGGGACGAGACCGGCGACCACTGCGCGGGCGGGCGCTCGGCGGCGACGGGCTCCGCGAGCCCCAGCACCTCGGGCAGGCTCGGGCCCACGAACCGCGGGCCCGTGGGCTGCGCCGCCGGCGCTCCGGGCTCGCCCGCGCGCTGCGGCACGGTGGCCGTCGACGGCGAGGATCGCACGGGCGTGCGACCGGGAGCGGCGTGGGCCGCCCGCGTCGTCTCGCCCGGGACACGCCCGCGCCTCGCGCCCCGCCGGCCGGTCGGCCGGGAGTCGCCCCCGGGCACCGACCCGTACACGTACGCCGCGCCGGACTCCTTCGAGGAGACCTGGTTGAGCACGATGCCGAGGATCCGCGCCGCGACCGTCTCGAGCGAGGTGAGGGCCTCGCTGACCTGGTGGCGGTGCGCCTTGCGGCAGCCGACCACGAGCAGCGCGCCGTCGGTGAGCCGCGCGAGCACGGCCGCGTCGGTCACCGGGAGCAGGGGAGCGGAGTCGAGCAGCACGACGTCGTAGCGCAGCGCCGCCTCGCGCAGCAGCTCGACCATCGAGTCCGAGTCGAGGAGCTCGCTCGGGTTGGGCGGGATCTGGCCGGCGGCCAGCACGTCGAGCGTCCCGTCGCCGAACGGCTGGACGACCTCCTCCAGCTGCGCGTCGCCGATCAGCACGGTGGTCAGGCCGACCGCCCCCTCGAGCCCGAGCATCCGGGACACCGACGGCCGGCGCAGGTCCGCGTCGACGAGCAGGATGCGCGAGGACCCCTCGGCCATGGCCATCGCGAGGTTGATCGTCGTGACGGACTTGCCCTCGCCGGGCAGCGACGACGTCACCACGATGGTCCGCCCCGAGCCGCGCAGGTTGAGGAAGCGCAGGTTGGTGCGCAGGCGGCGGAACGCCTCGGCGCGGTCGCTCTGCGGGCGGTCGCGGACCACGAGACGGTCCTCGACGTCGCGGCGCTCCCAGCGCACGACGCTGAGCACCGCGGCGTCCGTCACCCGACGCAGGTCCCGGACGCTGCGGATGCGCGTGTCGACGATCCGGCGGCCGAGCAGGAAGACGACGGCGGCGGCGAGCCCGAGGGCCATGCCGGTCGCGGCGAGCAGCTTGGTGTTGGGCGAGAACGCGTACGACGGCGGCGTCGCGGGCCCGGTCGTGGTGATCTGGATCGCCGGGCGGTCGGCGTCCCGCTCGCCCATGAGCTCGGCGACCGACTCCGGGAGCTGGTCCGCGACCCCGTTGGCGATCGCGGCGGAGCGGTCGGCCTCGCCGCTCACCACGGAGATCTCGATGATCGAGGTGTCGAGCGGGCTCTCGACGGTGATCGTCTTGGCGAGCGAGCCCGCGGTCGTGCCGAGGTCGAGGTCGTCGATGACCTCCTCGAGCACGACGGGCTGCACGGCGAGGCGCGCGAGGCTCGGCACGGTGTTCTGCACGTACGTCGAGCCCTGCACGTCCTCGCCGACGGTCGCGCCGGGCGGGACGGCGATGAAGACGCTGGCCTTCGCCCGGTAGCTCGGCGGGACCGTCTGCGCGTACGCGTACCCGCCGCCGAAGCCGAGGACGGCGGCGACCACGAGCAGCAGCCAGTTCCGTCGCAGGATCGACAGGTACTCGCTCGGTTCCATCGACCGTCCTTCGTCGGGGCAGCTGCGGCCGGTGGGGACGTCGGGCCCGTCTCGCGGTGCCCACGTCCCGGGTGCGTGCGTCCACCTGGGGCAGCGCCCCGGGCAACCGTTCCATCGTGACACAGCGCCACGTTCCCGAGGCTCCCCGCCCACCCGGACGGTCGCGGCCGCGCGGGTGAATTACCTCCCGGTGTGTCGTCAATGCCCGTTTGCGTCGATATCGTGGCGCTGCGACGACGCCGGCCGGACCGCTCTCGCGACCCCGCCGCCACTTCTCGGACCGGGGGACCAGGCATGGCACGTATCGGCTACGCACCGGGTGCGTACGACCTGTTCCACGTCGGTCACCTCAACATCCTGCGGCTCGCGAAGCAGCACTGCGACCACCTCATCGCGGGCGTGGTCTCCGACGAGATGCTCGAGCTGACGAAGGGTGCGCGTCCTGTCGTGCCGCTCGCCGAGCGCATGGAGATCGTCCGGCACATCTCCTTCGTCGACGAGGTCGTCGCCGAGGTGGTGCCCGACAAGGTCGACACGTGGCGCTCGGTCGGCTTCGACGTCATCTTCAAGGGCGACGACTGGCGCGGGACGCCCAAGGGCGACAAGCTCGAGCGCGACTTCGCGGCGGTCGGCGTCGAGGTCCACTACTTCCCGTACACCGCGCACACGTCGAGCACCGCGCTGCGTCGTGCGCTCGCGCGGCTCGACGGGATCGCCCCGCCGGCCGAGGGGCCGGCGGCCGAGGTCCAGGTGCTCCCCGCGGTCGGCTCCGCGATCCTCAGCCAGGCCTGAGCCCGGACGCCGCGGACCGCCGCGGCCGCCGTGTGCGTGTGGGACGCGGCTCGTAGACTTCCAGCACGACGACCCCGGGACCGCACGGTTCCGGGGCGCCTGTGCTGTCGTGCCCCCGCTGTCGCGCCCTCCGGCCGTCCGCGGGAGCGCCTGCGAAGGGAACCATGAACCTCACCGGCCTGCTGCCCGCCCTCCTCGCCGACCCGAACGCCGCGCGCGCCGTCGAGCTCGTCCGCTCGCGGGGAGAGGTCGACGTCGTCGGCCCCGCGGGCGTGCGGCCGCCCCTGCTCGCGGCGCTCGCGGGTGCCCGGGCGGCGGG